>JAFDCW010000040.1 GCA_019312705.1 Deltaproteobacteria bacterium | reverse complement strand
GACGCCGTCCGAGAGCATCGCCACGCGCTCGAGGGAATCGATGACGTAGATGAAGCCCATCTGGGCGCCGTCCTGGTCGTAGGAGTAGAAGGTGAACGCGTCGTGATCGGTCGTCTTGCTGACCAGGATGCCCACTTCGATTTCACCGTCATCGGCCTGTGCGAAGAGCTCGTCGATGCCGCCGCCGCCGACCGGGATCATCGCGCCGAGCTGTCGGGCCTGCTCCGCGGTGAGCTCGGAATCGATGGTGAGCTTCTCGTCGTCGGTGTAGTCGAAGTCGCCGCTGAAGAAGCCCGCCATCAAATCATCGACGGTGCCGCCAAAGAGACACTGGCCGCCGCCCGTAGGTGCCGAGATCACGGCATTGCATCCTTCAATGCGGTCATCGACCAGAAAGGCCGCAACGTGCGTCGTGCCTTGGGCGACGAGGAAACCAGCGGTCTCTTGATCGAGTTCGTAGGTGAAGAGCACATACCTGTCCTCCCCCGGATTCTCGTCGCTTTCGATGGAGCGGCGAACCACTTGGCCTCCGTCGACCCAGGCGAATACGGCCTCGAGCGACTGAACGGACGGGGGCATGCCAGCCAGGAGAGCCGCCTCCTCGTCGCGTCCGAAGCGGGTGTGCGCGTCGAGGCTCTCGGGGTCGTCGACGTAGAACCGGCCAGAGTCGACAATGTCGCTGAGGGTACTGCCGAAGATGCACTGGCCGTCGGCCTTGCCGGTGGCGGCGGGGACAGGCGTGGACGCCTCGGGAATCGGTGCAGAGCACCCGTAAAGTGCGGTGAGTAGCGAGACGATCAGGAACTGGCGCATGAGTTTCCTCTCTAGGGCGCCAATGCTCCCTGCAGGCTACGTGCCAGAAACATGGGCCGCTTTTGGTGAGGAAACGGCAAAAACACTGGCGAATGAGCAGACCACCAGTGGCTACTGGGGACGCCCGAGGGCGACGACCGTCGCCGCGAGGACCAAGACCGTCGAGACGATGAATACGGCGTTGTCCTGAATCGCCCAGCCACCGAGTTTCGCCATGACCAAGCCGGCGATGACGATGAGTCGAACACCCAGATAGGCGCGCAGGGCGAGCAGCCGAGGCGCCTTTCGGCGGTGCAGCCAGCGCAACGCCGGGGCCACGAGCACGAGATCCGTCGGCCACATGACGAGGGCGTTCTCGTTCCAGGTCAGGTCCGGGAGCGTGGAGGTCGCCATCAGGAACCACGCGCCGAGGCCGGTCATCGCGATCGGCGGCGCCACCGCGAGCAGCCCAGCCCCGGCGAAGGGCCGGAGGTGCGGCTTCCATGCGGCGGCCAGGAGAAGCAGAGCTACGACGAACGAGAAGAGAAACACGGCGAGGCGACCGACATGCGCATGGGGGCCGTGCACTCGCGGACCGCGCCGCTCGTAGGCGAGGACCGAGGGCCGTGCGAGGCCGGGGACCGCCGCCACCCGATCATGCAGCGGCTCGGGCAGGTAGAGCGCATCCCAACCGGACAGCGGCACGTCCTGAACGGGGCCGGTGAGAAGATCGCTGCCGAGGAGCGTCGAGAAATGGCCAGAGAAACCCGCCATGATCAGCTCGCGGTAGGTGGGTGCACGGGCGGCGGACGCGTCGTGACGTTCTGCTTGTCGTCGCAACGCGCCGTCCGTCGCGGTGTCGAGCAAGTCGCGCACCTCGGTGGTGCAGTTGTCCCGGAGGTAGTCGTAGCGATACGAAAAACGTCGGCCCCCAACTTCGGTGCGCAGCTCCTCGGCGAGCCACCGGGCGCGCTCCTCGTCGAGCATCAACGCTTGGCGCCTTATCGATCGGTCGGCGGCGCGATAGCGGGCAAGCTCCCCCGAAGCCTCCCCGTTGGCGCCGGTGAAGACCGCCTCACCCGCGGCAACCCGAAAGAAGAAAGCGACGCCCCGGGCCTCGGCGTGACCCAAATTGTAGAGCCGGTCATCGTCTCCCTCGGTCACCCGGATCGCCGAGTGTCCGAAGCTCTCCGCAACCGCCGCTCCCGGGCCGAAGGTCACCAGTTCGATTTGTGGTTGGGCCCCGGCCGCCGCGGACCACAGAAGCACCGCGGACCACAAGAGAATCGATCCCGCCCGAACGCCACGCCGTGTTGGCTTTCGTCGATGATGCTTCAGAACGTCACTCACCAAGAAAGGCATCGCGCGGCCCCCCCTCACCCATAGCGCCGACGTCACCGGGGGTTACCTAATTGATCATGGGCTGCCCTCATTCAACGGCGATGGGTGCTTGCCTGCTCTTGATCACGGGGCTCGCCACGGCCGCGCCCGCTCAGGGGCAGGAGGACACCGCCGAGGGTTCCGTCGAAGCTGGTGATGAGGAACGGGAGGCTCCGCTGGAGTGGGGCGAGATGCCGCGGGATTCCGAAGAAGTGGCCGACGAGCAGGCGGCGCCGCCCCCGCGCTGGGCGGTCTTCGTCTATCCCACGCCAACGGTGATCATGCTGGCAGCCGAAACGATCTACGTGAGCGCTGGCGTGGCCATCGCGCTGACCGAGCGCATGGAACTCGTGGTCGAGGGCACCTTCACCCAGGGCAACTGGTACGGATGCAGCTCTACCTCGACGGGAGGCTGGGGCGCGGCGGGCGCGGCTTTCTACTTCAACGACGATCGCCGGGGCTTTTTCATCCTACCCAAGTTCGTAGCCCGTGCCTTCACCACGAGCGGGGCCCAATCGAGCTACGGCCCGTTCGGCAACCGCGCTCGGGCCGAGAGCTTGAACGGCGACGACTACGAGCTGCACGTCGGCGTGGACGTGGGCTACCGCTTTCGAGCGGGACCTGTCGTGATCACGCCGGTGTTCGGCCTCAGCGTGGGCCCCTGCGGAAACTGTGTCGGGGCCGGCCCCTTCTATTTCGGCGACATCGAGATCTTCAGCAACGCCAGCGGACGCATGGACCGTTGGAGCCTCGGCATGAACCTCAACGTCGTGCGCATCGGCTTCGCCTTCTAGATCGGGTCGCAATCGCGACCGCGGGTAAAAGACTCTCATGGCGGATGCTTACGAGGCGCTTCGGACCGAGGTGCGCCGGGTGATGGGCGGATTTGGCCCGGACTACTTTCGGACCCTCGACGCCGAGAGGGCGTTTCCCGAGACGTTCTTCACCAAGATGGGGGAGCTCGGGTTCTTCGGGGCGCTGCTCCCGGAGCAGTACGGCGGAGACGACGCGGGGTATGCAGCCGGGTCCGTGATCATCGAGGAGATCAACCGCGCCGGGGGCGACGCGACGACGATCAACGCCCAGATGTCCATCTGCGGGACCTTGCTGCGCGACGGCACCGACGAGCAGAAGGCGCGCTATCTGCCCGGCGCCGCCGACGGCAGCATTCGCTTCTTGAGCGTCGCGGCGACCGAGGCGGACAGCGGCGCCGACATGAGCGACCTCGAGAGCACGGCGCGCCGTGACGGGGACGATTGGATCCTCGACGCGAAGAAGATCTTCATCTCTCTCGCCGAACATACCCGCATCGTCCTCCTTCTGGTGATGGCCGAGGAGGGGCCCACGGTCTTCCTCCTCGACCTCGACCTCGACGAGGTCCGAGCGTCGGTCGAAGTGCGACCGGAGCCGATGGTGGTCAACCGTATGACGACCGCGTTCTTCGTCGACGAACTTCGCGTCCCGGATAGCACCCGGATCGGGCCCGCCGGTCAGGGCCTCGCTTGCCTGTCGAAGGGTTTTGCCCCGCGACGGGTCTTCGCCGCGGCCGAGTGCATCGGCAACGCACGCTTTCTCCTCGACCGTTCCCTCGAGCACGCCCGGACCCGGGAGACCTTTGGCCGGAAGATCGGCAGCAACCAGGGAGTGCAGTACCCCCTCGCCCAGGCCCACACCAAGGTCGAGGGCGCCGACTTGATGCGCTGGGATGCGCTGCGCGCCATCGGCGAAAAGAACGACGCCGGGCCGCGGTCGGCGATGGCCAAACTGCTCGCCTCGGAGGCCTGCTGGGAGACCGGCCGCGCGGCGCTGACGGCCTTTGGCGGTTGGGGGCTCTCGTCAGAGATGCACATCGAGCTCAAAGTTCGCGAATCGATGGTCTTCGTATTCAACAACATGCTCTGGAGCTACGTGGCGCAGAAGTCGCTCGGGCTCCCGAAAGCGTTCTAGAGGGGTCCGAGGAGCAGTCATGGCCATCCACCCGAAGAAGATCGACGTCGAGTACCCCGGCTTCGTCTACCCCGACGCCCCGCGCAACGTGTACTGGGAGATGACCCAGGCCTGCGACCTGGCCTGCAGCCACTGCCGCGCCAACGCCCAGGCCGAGCGCGATCCCCGAGAGCTCGACACGGAACAGGCCAAGGCCCTCATCCGCAGCGTCAAGGAGCTCGGCAGCCTGCTCATCCTCACCGGCGGCGACCCGATGAAGCGCGCCGACCTCTACGAGCTAATGGAGTACGCGCGCTCGATCCACGTGCCCATCGCCATCACCCCGAGCACCACCCCGACCTTGACCGAAGAGGTCGTCGACCGCTTCGCCAAGATCGGCGTCACCGCGATGGGCGTGAGCCTCGACGGGCCGATGCCCAAAGTCCACGATGCCTTCCGCAACGTCGACGGCACCTTCGACAACTCCCAGCGCGCCCTCGGCTGGGCCCGGGACCGCGGCATCGCGGTGCAGATCAATACGACGGTCACCACCTTCACGCTGCCGCATCTGCGCGAGCTCTTCGACCTCTTGGTCGCCGAACACGCGCCGCCGGTGAAGCGCTGGGCGCTCTTTCAGCTCATCCCCGTCGGCCGCGGCGCCGAGCTCGGTACCCTCACCCCGGACCAGGCCGACGAGCTCTTCGAGTGGGTCTACGACGTCTCCAAGGGCGCGCCCTTCCACGTCGGCACCGTCGAGGCGCCGCACTACCGCCGCTACTGGATTCAGCGGAAGCTCAAGGACGGCGCGACCAAGGAAGAGGTCGCCGCCCTCGCCGGCCGCATGGGCTTCGGGGTCCGCGACGGCAACGGCGTCATCTTCGTCTCCCACCTCGGTGAAGTGCACCCCGCCGGCTTCTTGCCGCACCCGTTGCTCGGCAACGTCAAGGAAACTCCCCTCGAGAAGATCTACCGAGAGTCCGAGACCCTGGCTCTGCTGCGCGACGCCGACCAACTGCAAGGACGGTGCGGCCGGTGCGAATACCGCTGGGCCTGCGGCGGCAGCCGCGCCCGGGCCTACGCTGTCAGCGGCGAGCTCATGGGCGAAGACTCGCTGTGCAGCTACGAGCCGGCCAGCAAGAAGGCGTAGCGGCGACGGGTAGCAAGAAGGCGACAGGGCGACGTAAGTCGACCAGAGCTGGATTGCTACCCAGCCAGTCGACGTGGAGCCGGGATTGCTGGCCGGCCAGCAAGAAGGCGTAGCGGCGACGCCAGTCGACGTGGAGCCGGGATTGCTGGCCCGGCCGGGGCCTAGGGCATTTGCGGCGGCGGGTTTGGCCTACGGCTCGATCGCGTCGACGACCCCGGGGACCGGGAGCGAGGTTGCGTTCAGGCTCGTTCCGTTGTCGCGGTACCGAACGTCGTCCTGGAGTCGGTCGATGTCGTATTCGTCGACTTGCACGCACGCTCCGATATCCGAGTCGGAGATGATTCCCGAGACGAGGTCGATGGACGGGTCCGCAACCGAAGCCGGATCCTCACCGAAAAGCTCGATCGGCGCCACGAACACGCCGCAGGTGGCGGCGTCCGAGACGTGGAAACGTTCGAGACGTAGGGCACCCGAGACGGCAGCTGCGCCGTACCCGAAGCGATCGTCCGGGCACGTGGTGGCAGCACAAGCCGTCACGTCGACCCGGGAAACCGTGACGTCCCGGAGGTTCACGATCCCGCCCGCAACCGCCATCACTCCGAGCCCCCGAGCACCATGCACGAGCACCCGTTCGCCTTCGATCCGAGCCTCGTCCTGCCCGGTGATTGCACCACCGCGGGCTTCGTCGATCGCACGGGGGAGCGTATCCCCTACGACGACGTCGGCGAACGTGACCGCAGTGCCGGTCCCCGTTGCGAGGACAGCTTGCTCACGGCTTCCCGAGACGAGGACCCGCGTCGCTCCGAGGGTGGCCCCGTCGACGACTTCGATCCCGCGCCCAAAGAGGCCGTTCGATTCGCCCGGGTGCGTATCCCGGACGACGGCGTCGGCAAGCGTCAACGCTGCTCCAACACCCGTGACGAGGATCCCTTCCTCGCGATTCCCTGAAACGAGCACGCGCGAGGCCTCGAGGCTCGCCCCTTGTTGCACGCTGACGCCAAGACCGAAGCGCCCGTCGCTCTGTTGAGCCTTCGTATCCCGGATGATGACATCGGTCAGCACCGCCGCTGTTTCCTCTTCGGCGACGACGACGCCCGCTTCGAGGTTCTCCGAGAGAAGCACGCGGGTGGCCTCGAGGAAGGCTCCCGCTCGCACGTCGATCCCGCGACCTCCCTGCGCATCGCCGGACCGAGGCTGTGTGTCTTCGACGATCGTATCGGTCAGCGTCACCGCGGTATCCGTCTGCGCGAGGAAGATCCCGATGTCCCGGACCGTCGAAACGAGCAAGCGAGTCGCTTCGAGTCGGGCTCCCCCCTGAGCTATGACCCCGCGGCCCCCGAGGCCGGTGCCTAGGGCAGATGCGCCGCCTTGGATGGCGACATCGGTGAGGGCGACCTCGGTCCCAGCGCCGCTGGCGAAAACGCCCGCGCCATCGTTGCCTCGAACGAGCCCACGGACAACCTCAGCTTGGGCGCCGTCCTGGACGTAGAGGGCGCCAAACGCCGAGGCGCTCCGGCGAAGCGTGTGCTCGATGACGACGTCGGTGAGCGTCACGGCCGTGCCTGCGCCGAGGACGACCATGCCGAGTTGGCTCACCCCGGAAATCCGCACTCCGCGGAGGTCGAGGGAGCGCCCCGACTCGACTCGGACGCCCCACTGCGGCGCCCCCGCAATGGCGAGGTTCTCGACAACGGCCGGAGCTCCGGCGCTCGTCACGGTGAGAACGGCGGGGATCGGTGAATCGGCGCCGGTGATGATGGTCTCGGCAGCGCAGGCCCCGACGACGTGGGCCCCGGCTTTGAGCGCCAGGGTGCCTTCGTAGATGCCCCTGCCGAGGGCCACGGTCGTCCCCGCCGTAACCGAGAGCCAATTGACGTCGGAGAGCCCCGCGTAGGGCGAACCGATCGAGCCGTCCCCGCCGGCGGCCGCGCCAGCCAATACGTACAAGATGCGATCGCCACTCGGAAGCGTTGTCGCGTAGTCGCCGGTGGGGCACGAATCGCCGATGGCCCGGCAGCCGGGCTCGGCGGGAAAGTGCGCGTCACCCGTTGCGCAGGTCGCGGCTGCCCCCGCGGGATAGGGATGACATTCGGTCACGTCTCCGCCGGTGACCTCGCCCCACCCCTCGGGACACGGTGTCAGCCCGATCGGTGGAACTCCGACGTCGAGCCAGGGGATGTCGGGGGGGGTCACCGCGAGGCCCGCATCCGCGGCGCCGTCGGGACCGAGGCCGGTGTCCGCGCTGACGCGGCCGTTGTCACCACATGCGAGGAACCCGAGGGCCAATACCAAGAGGATAGACCGCAAAACAGATGACATCCTGTCCACCAGGATAGCACCAGGAGAAAGCTGGCGAACCGCTGAGCGTCCCGCGATGCGGCCCGGCGGACGATCCGCTATGATCTTCGTAGTTCATGCCTTTGCTTCGATGGTCGCCGCTGCTCTTCTCGCTGGCCCTCGGCTGCACCGCCGCACCGCGCGGCCTCGTGTGGGAGCTCTCGGTAGCGGACAGCGAACTCGAATCACGGGCTGTCGCCCTCGAAGCCGAAATCCTCGCCGGCGATTGCAACAGCGCGGTGGTGCTTCATCGGTCGGCGACGCGCCTCGACGAGACGCCGCCGGAGCCGCCCCAGCTGAGCCCCGGCATGCACGCCTTCCGCGCACGGCTCATCGACGCCAACTGCGTGCCGATCGCCGCGGGGTGCATCCAGGTCAGCTTGCCCCTCGAAGATGGGGCTCAGGTCGTCGTGCAACTGCAAGAGATTGCGACCGGGAGCGCGGGTTGTATACCGGATAACTGCAGCGCGGGGATCTGCGGCGACGGACGCACCGACAGCGGAGCCGGTATCGATTCGGGCGCATTGCCTGACTCGGCGATTGGCGTGGATTCCTCCTTGCCCGATGCGGCGCCAGATTCGACGGTCCCCGTGGACACGGGCCCCGCGTGCACTCCGGGCCTTTGCCAGATCTGCGGCGCGACGGGTCCCCAGGCTCCCGTGGACGACGAGGCTTGCGGCACCCTCGACTGCGACGGCCTCGATTCGTACTCCGTCGAGGGGTCCGCGTCGCCGACGGGAACCAACTACCGACGCTTCCGCGATTACACGGACATCAGCTCCGAGCGCTGCGCTTCCCTCGGCGTCTGCTGGGAGCCAAATACGACCGGGACGTGCACCGTAGTCTCCGAAAGGCGGGTCGACAGCTGCGGCACCTGCGAACGGGCCACGACGAGCGGCTGCAGGGACTACGCCGCGGGAACCAGCTGCGGGACCGATTCGCGCTGCTACAGCGGGCGCTGCGCGATGGCCTGCGACACCGGGAACGACGGTTCTGTCAGTTGCTCCACGCTCTGTGGATGGTGCGGAGGTACCTGTCGAGGGGCGACCACCCGATCCGGGGGCACCGAGCTCGGGTGCGGTATGACGGGGCAGAGTTCGACCTGTTACTGCACGTACTGAAGAAGCGCCTGGGAGGCAGGCTTCGAGCCAGGTCGCCCGCCCCTTCAGCCCACCGACACGCATGCGCCCTACGGGCCCTCAGTCGTCGTCGTGCTCCCTGCGCGCGTCCTCGGGGAACTGGTCCGGGAAGAGCGCGGCCCGCAGCCAGCTGCGCACGGTCTCGCCGACTTCGCGATTGATCTCGTGACCGAGGCCCGGGACCTCGGTGAATCCCACGCGCAGGCCGAGGGCCCTGAGCGCGCGGACGGACTCGCGGTCTCCTTCGATGGGAACGGTCTCGTCGGCCGTGCCGTGCATGGCGTGCAGGTACGGATACTCGACGCCCTCTTCCAGGCTCTCGGGGACGAGGGCCGGCGGCAGCCACCCCGCGACGACGAACGCAGCCGCGAACCTCCGGGGGTGCCGAGCGATGAGCCCGTAGCTCATGATCGCGCCCTGAGAAAACCCTACCAGGACTGGCTTCCCGCGGGTCGGCCGGAGCTCCCGAAAAGCCTCGATCGCCGGCGCGAGCTCGTCGGCCCGCCCCGCGAGGGAGCGCGTGAGCAGCTCGATATTGCCCGACTTGGACCAGGTCGCGAGCCAGGTGTAGCCGTGCTCGCCGAGGCGGTCCGGGGCGCGGGGAATGAACGCGCGCACCGGTGCATCCTGGGCGATGCCGTGGCCGGGAATGCGCGGCCGGTCTCCGCGCCCGTGCAGGAGGACAACGAGGGGAAGCTCCGCGTCGGGGTCGTCGACGTGGCCGAGGATCACCTCGATGTAGTCGAAGCCCCCGATGCGTCCGGCGTGGGCGAAGATTCCAGGGGTGTCACCGGGGATCAGCGGCTCACCTTCGACGAGGTCGACGTGTTCGCCCGCCGCGATGCGCTCCCGGATGAGCGCCCCGGCGCGCAGCTCGACCTCGAGGTCGGCGGCGTGGGACGGAGGCCACTCCGGGTCGATCGGTCCGAGGTAATCGTCGGGGACCCCGAGTTCGGCGGCCGGAGGAGGCGCCGGCGTCGGAGAGGGCAGAGCGCTCTGGTTCGACCGCTCGCCGCATGCCGAAAGCAGGCCAAAGACGACGACGGTCGAGACGCAGACAGGGAGGACGGACAGCCGTGGTCGCAAAGCCATGGTGCGGCGGAGCGTACAGCAAGCGGGTCGCGGTGGGCATGTGCGGGACGCGGAGGCGACCATCGACTGAGCGCTTGCGACCGCTCGAGTCCGTTTACGAATCCTGGCGCGCGTCATGCCGTAGACCAGAGGCATGACGCCAGCCCCCACGTCAGCCGCGTCGTCGCTCTTCGTCTGGGGCTACGCGGTCCCCATCGGCGATATCGCCGGCAACCTCATGGCGCCCCGGGGCGATCTCAGCGCACCGGGATTGGAAGGGCTCATCGTCACCTGCGCCGGCGTGGGTGCCGTGCTCATCGCCTGGGGCCTCGGTTGGCTGGTCCAGCGCCGCCTCTTCCCGGACGCAAAGGTCGGGGCCCTGGGCTATCTCGCGACCACTCTGGTGATGGGCGGGGCGTGGGCCGCAGCGGCGGCGTGCGGTCTGATCCTGGTCACCACCTGAGGGTACCGGGGCATCAGTTCGGCGTCCGATTCTCGGACCGTTCCGAAGGGTGATGGAGAAGGCCCCGCCGGGGGCCGACGCGATCGGGTGCGGCGCCGTACATTTTGGCCGTGATCCGGAGACATTTCGAGGTGATCTCGGCGTTCCGGGGGCCCGTACCATCGGACCGACGAGGGAAGGCCCGGCGCGCCGGAGATGCCCACTTGTCCTCATGGAATGTGGCGGTTAGAAACTGCCATCGTTACCTCACAAAACATCCTGGGGCGGTGGGAAGGGGGGCAGCTTTCGTCGACCGATGAACCGGCTGACATGGGCGCCCTCCTCGGCTTGCTCAGCGAACCCCTCTTCGTCGTGGAACGGTCCGGTAAGGCGCTGGTCGCCACGGGGGGGCACCTGTCCGGGGGTACCGCGGCGGCCGATGGCCTGGCAGTGCGCGCGGTGGTGCCTCCGGTTCACCCGGCCCACCTCGGCGACAGCACCTTCCTCCGCGACCACGGCCTCACCCTGCCCTACGTGGCCGGTGCGATGGCCAACGGCATCGCATCCTGCGAGATGGTCGAGGCGATGGGGCAGGCCGGCATGCTCGGATTTTTCGGCGCCGCAGGGCTGATGCCGGAAGTCGTCGAAGACGCCATCGACCGCATCTCGGCGAAGCTCGGCGACAAGCCCTACGGCTTCAACTTGATCCACAGCCCCTACGAGCCGGACCTCGAGGACGCCATCGTGGACCTCTACCTGCGTCGCAACGTGCACGTGGTGTCGGCATCGGCGTACCTCGACTTGACCCTGCCCGTCGTGCGCTACCGCGTTTCCGGGATTCACCGCGATGCGGGGGGCCGGGTGGTCACGCCGAACAAAGTGATCGCCAAGGTCTCGCGCATCGAAGTAGCGCGAAAGTTCTTTGCGCCGCCGACGACGGAGATGCTCGAAGAGCTCGTCCGCCGCGGCGACATCACGGCGGACCAGGCCGCGCTGGCGCGCACCATTCCGGTCGCCCAGGACATCACCGCCGAGGCCGACTCCGGGGGCCACACCGACAATCGCCCCGCCCTCGCGCTCTTCCCGACCATCGCCGCCCTACGGGACCGGATGCAGCGCGAGCACGGCTACGACCGCCCCCTCCGGGTCGGGGCCGCCGGGGGCATCTCGACGCCTCATTCGGCGGCGGCGGCTTTTGCGATGGGCGCCGCCTACGTGCTGACCGGCTCGGTCAACCAGGCATGCCGCGAAGCGGGCACGTCGGACACGGTTCGCCAGATGCTCGCCCAGGTCGAGCAGGCCGACATGCGCATGGCGCCCGCGGCCGACATGTTCGAGATGGGCGTCAAGCTCCAGGTCCTGACCCGGGGCAGCATGTTCGCGATGCGGGCCCAGAAACTGCACGACGTATATACGAGCTGCGCGAGCCTCGACGCGATCCCGGCGGCCCAACGCGCCTCCCTCGAGAAGACCATCTTCCGGGCTCCTCTCGATGAGATCTGGTCGGAGACGCGGGAGTTCTGGGCTCACCGGGACCAAGCCCAGGTCACCCGCGCCGAGAACGACCCCAAGCACCGGATGGCCCTCGTCTTTCGGTGGTACCTCGGCCAATCGTCACGCTGGGCAAACGCCGGCGTCGCGAGCCGTAAGGTCGACTATCAGGTGTGGTGCGGCCCGGCGATGGGCGCGTTCAACGAATGGGTGCGAGGCACCTGGCTCGAAAACTGGGAGGACCGCCGCGTCGTGTCAGTCGCCCACAACATCCTTCGCGGAGCAGCAGTGCTGACCCGCGTATCGGCGCTGCGTCACCAGGGCGTAAGCGTCGATTCCCGTTGCCTCGACCTGACTCCCCGACAGCCCGCTGAACTCGAAGAGTTTCTATCGTGAATGACTTGAACCCCGACTCCTCGCCGGACTCGCAGTCCGTCGAACCAGAGCCCGCAAAAGCTGCGGCCCCCATCGCCATCATCGGCATCGGGTGCATGTTCCCGAAGGCCCAAGACCTCGCGTCGTACTGGCAGAACATCCAGGACGGCCGCGACTGCATCAGCGAAACCCCTGAGACTCACTGGAAGCCCGAAGACTACTTCGACGCCGACGCGAGCGCGCCGGACATGACCTACGGCCGCCGCGGCGGGTTCCTCGACGCCATCGACTTCGACCCCCTCGAGTTCGGCATCTCGCCCCGGGACATGGAAGCGACGGACACCACCCAGCTCCTCGGCCTGACGGTCGCCAAGGAGGCGCTCCGGGACGCGGGCTACCCCGCCGACGAGGCCAACTTCGACAAAGAGAAGGTCAGCGTGGTGCTCGGCGTCACCGGCACGCTCGAAATGGTGATCCCCCTCGGCGCGCGCCTCGGCCACCCCATCTGGCGCCGAGCCCTGACCGACGCCGGCGTCGACCGGGCCACCACCGACGACGTCGTGAAGCGCATCGGCGAGAGCTACGTCGGCTGGCAGGAAAACTCCTTCCCGGGGCTGCTCGGAAACGTCGCCGCCGGGCGCATCGCCAACCGCCTCGACCTGCACGGCACCAACTGCGTCGTCGACGCCGCCTGCGCATCGTCCCTCAGCGCGATGCACCTCGCGATGCTCGAGCTTCAGACCGGACGCTCCGACATGGTCGTCACCGGAGGCCTCGACACCTTCAACGACGTCTTCATGTTCATGTGCTTCAGCAAGACGCCAGCCCTGTCACCGACCGGCGACAGCAAGCCCTTCGCCGAAGACGGGGACGGCACGATCCTCGGGGAGGGCCTCGGCCTCGTCGTTCTGAAGCGCCTCGCAGATGCTGAACGCGACGGCGACCGTATCTACTCGGTCATCCGCGGCATCGGCTCTTCGAGCGACGGCAAGGGCGACGCGGTCTACGCGCCGAGCGCCGAGGGCCAGGCCCGGGCCCTCCGGGCAGCCTACGGAGCCGCTCGCGTCGACCCCCGGACCGTCGAGTTGTTGGAAGGCCACGGCACCGGCACCAAAGTCGGGGACGCCGTCGAGGTCGGGGGGCTGAAGAAGGTCTACGGCGAGCTCCCTGATGGACAAGCCCCGTGGTGCGCCCTCGGCTCGGTGAAGTCGATGATCGGCCACACCAAGGCCGCCGCCGGCGCCGCCGGCGTGATCAAGGCGACGATGTCGCTCTACCACGGCACCCTGCCCCCGACGATCAAGGTCGACCAACCGACCCCGGCCGCCGCGCCGGACACGACCCCCTTCTACGTCAACACCGAGAAGCGCCCGTGGCTGCGCAACGGCAGCCCGCGCCGCGCCGGGGTCAGCGCCTTCGGCTTCGGCGGAAGCAACTTCCACTGCGTGCTCGAGGAGTACCAAGGCGCTCCAGAAACGGTGGACTGGGACGGGCGCGTGCAGATCCTCGCGTTCAGCGGCGCGGACCGCGATGAGCTCGGTCGCACGGTGGCGAACATCGCAGCCCTCGAGGACTGGCGCAAGGTGCGCACCCGCGCGAGCGAACTGCGCGCTGCGTTCGATTCGAACGCACCGTGCCGCCTCGTCGTCGTCGTCGAACAATCGAAGGCCCACGCCGACGTGCTCGCCGCGGCCCAGCAGCTGCTCGAGAGCAAGGCTGAAGACAGTTGGTCATCGCCCCAGGGCATCTACTTCGGCTCCGGCCCGAAGGGTAAGGTCGCCGCCATCTTCCCGGGCCAGGGTGCTCAGTACCCGAACATGTTGCGCGACCTCGCGTGCCAGTTCCCGATCGTTCGAGACACCCTCGGTGCCGCCGACGAGGCCTTCGGCCCAGGGCGTCGCCTCGGTAATCTCATCTATCCTCACGCCGCCTTCGACGGCGAGACCCGCGACGAGCAGCAGCGTGCGCTCCGGTCGACCGACGTGGCCCAGCCGGCGATCGGCGCGGTGAGCATCGCGGCCCTCCGGGTGCTCGAATCCTTCGGCTTCACCTTCGATGCGGCCGCCGGCCACAGCTACGGCGAGCTCACCGCTCTCCGCGCCGCAGGAAGCCTCGACGACCGCAGCTTCAGCGAGCTTTCGCGCCTGCGCGGCGAGCTCATGGCCGAAGGCGACGGGGACCGCGGCTCGATGCTCGCGGTCATCGCGGACCGCGAAGAGATCGACGCCTTCGTCGACGAGCACGGCCTCGACCTCGTGGTCGCGAACCGCAACGCCCCGACCCAGATGGTGCTTTCGGGGGCGACGGCAGAGATCGAACGCGCCGAAGCGGCCCTCGACGCGGCGGAGATCTCCTCAAAACGCCTCACCGTCGCCGCTGCGTTCCACAGCCCCTTCGTCGCCGAAGCCGCGGTGCCCTTCGGCGCCGCCGTCGCCCGAGCAGGCCTTGGCGCCGCCGCCGTGCCGGTCTTCAGCAATACCACCGGCGAAGTTTATCCTGCCGATGCGGGCGCGGCTCAGGCGCTGCTCGGCGAACAGCTCGCGAAGCCTGTCGAGTTCGTCTCGTTGGTCGAAAACCTCGCCGACGCGGGGGTGACGACTTTCGTAGAGATCGGCCCGAGCCGGCAGCTCAGCGGCTTGGTGAAGAAGACCCTCCGCGGCCGGCCCGTGACCGTCACGGCGATCGACGCCTCCCGGGGGGCGCATTCCGGCCAGCGCGACCTCGCCCGGACCCTCGCCGAAGTGAGCGCGGCGGGCCACACCCTCGACCTCACCAAGTGGGACGAGGGCGCCCCTCGGTACGAGGCCAAGACCGGCAAGAAGCGACTGACGGTTCCGGTGTCGGGCGCCAACCTCTTCCGGGCCAAGCACTCCCCAAAGACCGTTCGCCAAGTACAGCAGGGACAGAACACGCAGCAGCCCCAACAGGTGCAACGGACCCAGCAGGTGCCTGAAGCTGCCCCGCAGCGTCCGTCCGCCGCGGCGACGACGACGCCGAGGGCGCCGGTGACAGTGAATAGAGAGGCCGCCGAAGCGAGCGCCCCCTCCACGACCCTCGACGCCCTCCTACGGCTTCAAGAGCAGACGGCGAACATCCATCGGCAGTTCCTGGAAGGACAGGCCAGGACGATGGAGAGCATTCAGGCGTTGCTGACCGGCACGCCAATGAGCTCCGGCGCGCAGGCGGTTCGAGAGATGGCACCGGCGATGTCGGCTCCAGCCCAGGCCATGCCGCTGCCGGCACAACAGCCCCCCCAGACGTCAGCGCCGGTCGCCACCG
>JAFDCW010000523.1 GCA_019312705.1 Deltaproteobacteria bacterium | reverse complement strand
GCTCGCGCGCTCTCGTCCGCCGAAGCTGCAGCGTCCTGGGCCCGGGCGTCACCAACGAATGAACTCATGACCCACAGGACGGCAAGCAGAGGCGCGGTGCGATTCACGGCGGTGAGTCTACATCGGCGTGGCCCCGTCGACGGCACCTCATCCGGTGACCCCCGTTTCTCGGCGTGCACGATCGCATCGAGTCCGTTCAGTCCGACAGGAGGCTCTCGAGATCGCCGGCCCCGAAGCACTCGAGATGGTGCTCTAGGATCTTCTTCGCGGTCACTTCTTGTTCCACCGCACCCGGGCGCCGGCGAAGAGCCTCTGCCCGTAGGGCTCGCAGCCCATCGCCTCGTGGTGATCGCTGTCACGTCGGCCCACCCTCGAAACCAGCAACAGGGTGGGCCGGATCACACTCCCGCCCGATCCCTCACGCCCCCGTGGACGACTCCCCAGCGCCTGTGTAGGTTCCGTCCCGAGATGGACCCCGCTCTCGCCGCACTCCTGGGAGCGCTCCAAGGCCTGACCGAGTTTCTGCCGGTCTCGAGCAGCGGCCACGTCTCGATGGGGGCCTTCTTCTGGGGCGTCCCGGATATGTCCCTGTCGATGGTCATCGTCGTGCATGCAGGCACCCTCCTCGCGACCCTCCTGGTCATCGGCCGCGACGTCGGCCGACTGACCGCGCGGACCGCCCACGGGGTCTCGTCCCCCGCCGCGTACCTGAAGACCGACGAGGGGCGCATCGTCGCCGGGGTGGTCCTCGCGACGGTGCCCACCGCCATCATCGGCCTGAGCATCAAAGACCTGGTCGAGCACTGGTCTCGGTCGCCGACTTTCATCGCGGCCTGCTTCCTGGTGACCGCCGCCGTACTCTGGACGACCCGCCGTTCAGCCGGCGGCGAGAAGAACACGCTCAGCTACTTGGGGTACGCGCTGATTGGAGTTGCCCAGGGAATCGCCGTGCTGCCCGGCATCAGCCGCAGCGGCATGACCATCGCGGCCGCCATGGCCCTAGGCATGAAGCCCGGCGAAGCCTTTCGGTTCTCTTTCTTGCTGAGCCTGCCCGCGGTGCTCGGGGCCGTCGTCCTCGAGCTTCGGGACCCGTCGGTCCTCGCCTCCCTCGGCCCCGCCGCCTGGATCGCGGGCACCGTCGCCGCGGTTGTCGGTTGGGCCTGCTTGCTGCTCCTGCGCCGCCTCGTCGACGGCGGGCGTCTCTACGCCTTCTCTTTCTACCTGGTCCCGGTGGGCCTGGGCCTGCTCATTTGGGACCTGACCCGGACCGTGAGCCCGTGAGCGTTGTCAGTGGGAGTCAAACGATGAGCGATACCTATGCGGTGATCATGGCCGGCGGCTCTGGCACCCGGTTCTGGCCTGCCTCGCGGAAGCGTCGCCCCAAGCAGCTCCTGCCCCTCGCAGGAGGAAACGAGCCCCTCATCGCCGCGACGACCCGTCGCCTCGAGGGTATCGCGAAGGCCTCTGAGACGCTGATCGTCACGAGCGAAATCCTCGCCGATGCGACCGCAGCCGCAGTGCCGGGGCTTCCCCGGGAGAACGTGCTCGCGGAACCCGTGGGCCGCAATACCGCCCCCTGTGTCGGGTGGGCCGCGGCCCGGGTCGCCCGAGACAATCCGGAGGCGGTCATCGCCGTGCTGCCGGCGGACCATCACATCGCGCGCCCCGACGACTACCGCGCCGTCATCAAGCAAGCCATCACGGCGGCCCGCGGCGGCGACCTCGTGACCGTCGGCATCCAGCCGAACCGCCCGGAGACCGGATACGGCTACATCGAAGTGGGAGACGCCATCGGAGGCGGCGTGCACCGGGCCCGACGTTTCGTCGAGAAGCCGAGTCGAAGCCGGGCCGAGCAATTCCTCGCCGCCGGGACGTTCCTGTGGAACAGCGGGATGTTCTTCTTTCGGGCAGACGCGATCCTCAACGCCATTCGTCAGCACCTGCCGGGGCTCAGTGAGGCTCTCTTGGAGTTCGACGAAGCAGCCGCGCACGGGCCCGAGGCCGAGGCCGAGTGCGTGGCGGCCCGCTACGGAGACCTGCCGTCGGTCTCGATCGACCACGGGGTCATGGAAAAGGTCGACCAAGTCGCCGTCGTCCCGGGAGAGTTTGGCTGGTCCGATGTCGGGAGCTGGACCTCGGCCTGGCACCTCGCGGAAAAGGACGACGACGAAAACGCCCTCCCCGAGGACGCCATCGTAATCGATACTACGGGCAGCTACATCCAGGCGCCGGCAGGCAAGCTCGTCGCGGTCGTGGGCCTCGAAGACATGGTGGTCGTGGACACCGAAGACGCGCTCCTGATCATGCCCAAGGATCGGGACCAGGAAGTCCGCGACATCGTCGAGACGCTTCGGGCACGAAAGGACCCTCGGCTCTAGACCGTGAGGTTCGATCTCGCGCCGTGCGGGGGATTGGACGTATCATCGCACGCGAAGGGAAGCACGCAGTGGAGTTCGACCAAGCCACCAGCCTCGAGGGAAGACGATTAGGCCGCTACCTCCTTCGCCACAAGCTGGCCGAAGGGGGCATGGCGAGCATCTACCTCGCCCAGGTGCACGGCGACCAGAATTTCACCCGTTGGGTCGCGCTCAAGGTGGTGCACCCCGGCCGGGCGGATGACCCGGCCTTCGCGACGATGCTCGCCGACGAGGCGCGTATCATCGCCCGCATTCACCACCCGAACGTCTGCTCCGTAATGGATTTCGGCAGTGAGGGAGATCAAATCTATCTGGTCATGGAGTACCTGCACGGAGAGTCCCTCTCAGCGGCAGCAAAGCGGGCCCGGGGCAGTAGGAAGAGCTTCCCGGCGTGGCTCGCGGCCCGGACCGTCGCCGATGCGGCGCGGGGGCTGCACGCTGCCCACGAGCTCACGGACGAGCACGGCGAACCGCTGGAGGTCGTGCACCGCGACGTCTCGCCGGGCAACATCATGATCAGCTACGACGGTCCCGCGAAAGTAATCGACTTCGGCGTGGTTCGCGCGCGCGGACGAGAAACCAAGACCCAGGTCGGAGTCGTAAAGGGCAAGATCACCCACATGGCGCCCGAGCAGCTCCTCGGCAAGGAGGTCGACCGCCGGGCCGACGTATGGTCGCTAGGCGTGGTCCTCTGGGAGGCGACCCTCGGTCGCAGGCTCTTCCGCGGCTCCAGCCCGGGCGAGACGGTGAAGAACGTTACCCAAGCACGGATTCCGCGGCCATCCGAGATCGCCCCCAATTACCCACCCGCCCTCGAGCACGCGATCATGGGGGCGCTCCGCCGCGACGTCGAGTCGCGGACTGCGACCGCACGGGTGCTGGCACATCGGCTCGAGGCCTACCTTTGCGACCTCGGGAGCCCGACCGGGCACGCCGAGGTCGCGACCTGGATGCGCAGTGCCTTCAGCGACCGTTTGATCGTTCGTGACGCGCTGATGGATACGCCCGAAGACAGCGGGCCCCTGGTCATCGCCGGGCTCGTCGACGAACAGACGCAAAGCGCCCTAATCAGCGGCCAGGTCGGCACCAGTGCGTTCGCCGCACCGCCCGTCGAATCGCCCACCGGGGTCACCCAGGTCGCCAAGGCTCCCTTGGAGAAGAAGGCGCAACAGAGCGAAACGGTCGAAGAGGACATCGACCGCACCCTCGCCGAGCTACGCCGGAAGAAACGCCGCCGCGGCAACCTGATGTTGGCGTTGGGCGTCCTTGCGGTGGTAGTCGTGAGCGCCTTGACATACCTCGCGATGAGCGGGCAGTCGTAAGAACGGAAGCGACTTCGATAGGATCGGAGCGTCGCTTCGGCAACCGAGTGCACGCCGCCAGGGTTTCGGGTACGTTGCGCGGCCATGAGCGCTCATATCTTTCGCGAGTACGATATCCGCGGTGTTGCCGACCGTGACTTGCCCACCGACCTGGTCACGGACTTGGGTCGGGCCCTCGGCACCTTCCTGAGCCGCGAAGGCCGGAAGCGCATCGCCGTCGCGCGGGATTGCCGCCTCAGCTCTCCGCGGCTGCACGCCGCGCTGACGACAGGTCTCCTCGAGACCGGGCTCACCCTGGTCGACATCGGGATGACGCCGACGCCCTTGATGTACTTCACCGTCTTCTCCCAGGACCTCGGCGGCGGCGTGCAGATCACCGGAAGCCACAACCCCCCCGAGGACAACGGTTTCAAGATGATGAAGGGCAAGGCCAGCCTCTACGGACGAGACGTGCAGGCTCTGCGCCAGATGATCGAAGCGAGAGACTTCGACCTG
>JAFDCW010000522.1 GCA_019312705.1 Deltaproteobacteria bacterium | reverse complement strand
CCGCCCGGGGCATCGACGTCGACGGCATCACCCACGTCATCAACTTCGACCTGCCGAACATCGCCGAGACTTACGTGCACCGCATCGGACGCACCGCCCGGGCTGGGGCGTCGGGCATTGCCGTCTCGTTCTGCGAGACCGAAGAGCGCCCATACCTGATCGACATCGAACGCCTGCTCGGCAAACATATCCCCCGTGTCGATGACCACCCCTTCCCGTCGACCCAGCGCCCCCCCGCCCCGACCGACCTCGAGTCCAAGAGCCGTGGCCACGCGCCACGGTCGGGCAGCGTTCGTGGCGGCTCCGGCCGCAGTGGTGGCGGCGGTGGTGGACACCGGGCCGGCCGCAATAACCGGGGTGGTTCCCGCGGTGGTCCCCGGGGCGGCGGTGCCCGCGGCGGCGGCGGCTCCCGCGGCGGTGGAGGCTCGCGTGGTGGCGGCTCCCGGGGCCCGAGTCGTCACGGCTCGGGCAGCTAGTTAGTCCAGTTCGATGCGGTTCCGGCCGCCGCGCTTGGCACGATAGAGGGCGTCGTCGGCGGCGCTCACGAGGGCCTCGTCGGTGCGCTCGGCGGAGCAGTGGGCGATGCCGAAGGACGCGCTAATGGTGAGCGGCCCGACCGAGCAGTCGATTGGAGTCTGCGCGAGGGAGACGCGTAGTCGTTCGGCGACCCGGCCGGCGGTCTCCTCAGGGCAACCGGGTAGGACGATCAAGAACTCTTCGCCTCCGTAGCGCCCGATTTCGTCATAGGGCCGGAGGGCGGCTTTTATTCGGTGCGCCACTTGCTTCAGCACGGCGTCCCCCACCGCGTGGCCGTATTGATCGTTCACCCGCTTGAAGTGATCGATGTCGAAGAGGATAACGCTGACCGAGTGAGTGTCGCGCTCCTGCCGGGCGCGCTCCTGGGCGAGCCGTTCGAAGATGGCACGTCGATTGAGGACCCCCGTGAGCGCGTCGTAGGTCGCGAGGTGGGCGAAGTCTGCGCGGCTCTGGAGCAGGGCCTCGTGGTCGTGAGCCCGGGCCAGCCCCATACCAATTTGCACGCCGAGGGTCTCGAGGAGGACTCGGCGCCGGTCATCCCAGACCGGGTCCGGGTCCGTGTAGAGAAAGACCACGCCGGTCACCTCCCCGCCGGCCTTGAGGGGGATGATGTAGTGGCCATGGGCGGTCATCTCGTGGAATTCGTGTTCGTGGCGCGGGTCCGTGGAGCAGTCGTCGCTCACCAGGACCTCGCCCGAGGCTGCCGCCCGGCCGCAGAGGCAGGAGCCGATCGGGATGGTCGACTCTCGTTCGAGGAAGTCGTCACTGAAGTCGCCGATGTGGGCGACCAGATGGAGTCGGGCGGGGCCGTTTTCGGCGAGGGGGAGGTGGACTCGGTCGGCCGGACCCCCCGGCGGCCCGGATTCTTCCAGGAGGAAGAGCCCGGCCATCTTGTGCACGTCGAGCTGATCCAGGGAGACGACCTCCTGGAGCACCTCGTCGATGAGGGCCTCGCTGGATTCGGCGTTTTCGAGCACTCGGTTCACGCGCATCTGCATGCCGAGCTCATCGCGCACGCGTTCGAGGTCCTTCTCCCTCTCGGCGGCGAGGGTCGCGTCGCGGAGGACCAGGGTGAGCATCGGGGTCCCGCCGATGGAGTATCTCGAGGCCGCGATGCTGACCGTCAGCGTCGAGCCGTCCGCCCGGCGTGCTTCGAGGCGCGGCGGGCGCGGTGGCTCGGCCGGCGGGGCGGTTGCCGCGTCCGCCGGCGCCGCGGCCTCGTCGGCGTTGCCTAAAAGCTCCGCCAGCCTCTCTTCCTGGTCCACCGAAACGAGCATCGAGACGTGGGCGCCGTGCAGCTCCCCGGTCGCGTAGCCCAGCAGCGTATAGGTCGCGCGGTTGCACCAGAGGATGCGCCCGTCGCCATCGCAGGAGACGACGGCGTCGGAGATCGTCTCGAGGATCTTCGATTCTGAGGGGATGGTAGCCATGCTTGGATGAGCCTCAGGGCGTCGGCACGCAGACCCCGCCCATCTCCATCGAACCGCCGGGGCAGTCGTCGTGGGCGACGCAGGTCCCGGCCTCGCAGGTGGTTCGCACGGCGAACGAGCAGCGGCAGGCGGCACCGTCGCAAGAAGGGTCTTGAACGCATCCGAGGGGGTGCGGAGCGTCCGCTTCAGCGATGCAGCTGTGCCCGTCGACGGTCCCCTGGTTGTAGGCCGTGCGGCACTGGCAACAGTCGGTCCAATCGATGCTCAGTACGCAGTCCGTGTCTGCCGCGCAGGTCCTGTCCGGCGTCGCATTGCATTCGCAGGTATCGCAGCCGGCTGCGTCGCGACGGAGGCCGTGCTCACAAGGCACCCCACAGCTGATGTCGGCGCATACGGGGGGCATGCCCGTGTCTGGAGTGCTGCCGTCCGGGGTCGGTGACGATGAGTCGTCGCAGGCGGCGGTGAAGGGCAGCGCAACGAGCCCCAGAGCCAGGAAGTATCTCGGCAAGAGACGAGTCATGGGCGAATCATCGCACGAGCGAACCCCTCTCCGCATCCCTGCTGCCGGGTCAGTCGACGAGGTATTCGGGCCACTCCCCCTGCTTGACGGTGATGCGATAGTTCGCGGGCACGTTGGTGAAGCGCTGGGTCGTCCCCGCGGCGTCGGGCCAGACCACTTCGAT
This sequence comes from Deltaproteobacteria bacterium, assembly GCA_019312705.1. Next base: position 1,587 of record JAFDCW010000522.1, on the reverse strand, counting down.
GCTCTCGACCGTGCACGTGCCGCCGAGGCCCACCGTCACGTCGAGGTCGTGTTGCATGCCAAACGTGCCGTGTCCCCCCTGGACCTCCCGGGTCTGGGTGACGCCGCCCGCGGTCACCCGGACCAGGGCGCCGATGGCGCTGCGGTTTGCGCCCCCGGCGGCGGCGCCGGCACCTTCGAGGTGCAGCTGGGTCCAGTTGGCGTCCTGGCCGGAGAGGTTCTCGTATACACGCAACGGCGGGCCGTCGGGCCAAGCCAAGGTGCAGTCGCGGGCCGTACTGGACGCGACGAGCACGTCGAGGTCGCCGTCCCGGTCGAGGTCGGCGAGGGCGAAGCCCGGGGCGCAAGGGTGGTCGATGCCGCTCTCCCCGGTGGTCTCGGCAAAGCGTCCGTCTGTGCCCTGGCGGTAGATGCGCAGCGCCTGGTCGGGGTAGTCGCTCGTGCCGAGCAGCGCGTCCATGCGGCCGTCGTTGTCCAGGTCGGCGAGGCCCGAGGAGATGCCGCCTTCGTTCCACGACGTGCCCACGTGAGGCACTCCCAGGCCCGTCGCCGCGTTGCCCGGCCGGGAGAAGGTCGGGACTCCGTCGGCGTCAGCTCCATCGTTGACCAGGAGCTGCGATGGGTCACTCGAAGAGCCGATTTGCCAGTGCACGATCTCGGCGCTGTAGAGCTCCATGTCGCCGTCGGCGTCCACGTCGGCGCAGGCGGTGGTGAAGGTATTGCCGTTGAGTCGGAACGGGTGGTCGTCGGTCCCGTCGCTCCATAAGAGTCCGTCACAGCTGATGCGTGGTGACGCCGCGGTGCACGAACCGGTCGTTTGGCAGAAGCAGTGGTAGTACTCGTTGTCGGAGAAGTCGACGGCGTCGTCGCCGGCGAAGCCGCTCTCGGCCCCGACCTCCCGGTACCCGTCGCCCTCTCGCAACCACAATTGGTTCCATCGTCGACCGTATGCCGAGGTGAGCAGGTCCGTGTCGCCGTCCTGGTCGACGTCGCACGCGGTGACCCCGTAGGTAGGGGCGGCCGTCGTCCGTGAGTCGACGTCGCCGCCGGTTCCTAGGCCGACGAGGTCCGTCAGCTCTTCGAAGGCGCCGCCGCCGATGTTGCGGGCGAGCACGTCCTGCGTGCCCCAGAGCGAGCGACCGTACTGGGCGAACCAGTTTCCGACGAAGGCATCGAGGAGCCCGTCGCGGTCGTGGTCGAGGAGCGTCGCCGCGGAGGTCGTGACGATGCGCCGTCCCTCGTCGGACCCGGCGATCACCGGCGAGAACGGGCCGAGGGTGAAGATCCCTGAACCGTCGTTGAGCAGCAGCTCACTGCGGTGTCCCGGGTCGGTGGTCGGGCTGTTGGGGTTGCCGTTGGTGCCGGAGAGAATGTCGAGGTCGCCGTCGTCGTCGAAGTCTCCGTAGACGGCGAAGTGGGCGGCTCGGCCGACCTCGGGGCCGTCGCTGCGCGTGGCCCCGTAGTTGCTTTCCCGAGTCCGGTCCTCGAAGCGGCGGCCCCCCGAGCCGTCGTCCACGTTCATCAGGACGCGGTAGGTGTAGGCTCGCGGCTCGGCGGTGAAGTCGGTCGGGTTGTGGGACCCGGTGCG
>JAFDCW010000521.1 GCA_019312705.1 Deltaproteobacteria bacterium | reverse complement strand
GTGCGGCCGGAGACGATTGTCTCACTGGCCCTCGCCCCGGACCCCGTGCTCGACGCACCCCGCCCCCGGCGTCGTCCCAAGACCGCCGAGCTCGAAGCACGCGCTCACACGACGACCGCGCGAGATCCGCGACCCCTTCCGGCGTCGGGCCACGCAGACCTCGCCCCGGCGCATGCCCTCGGCGCGATCGCGACATCTACCCAGCCGCCGCGACCGGCGAGCGAACGAGGGCGCCTGGTCGCGGCGGTGCTCGCGTTTGCGCTCGTCGGGGCTCTCGGGATCGCACTCGTAGCCGTGGCGGTGGGGGGCTTCGGTTCATCGACGGACGGGTCCACGCACCTCGCGGAGCCCCCTCCGTTGGCCCCGGTGGCCGTCGTCCCGGCGGAGGCGGGTGACTGGTCGATACGGCCCGCGACCACGGCAGGTCCGGCCCCGGCCGCCCCCGAGACGGCAACTGTCGCGGCCGCCGCGGCTGGACCCGGCCCTTCTGAGAGACGACCATCCCGGCGCCGCCGTCCGTCAGAGATCACCGAGGAGGCCTCGGCGCATGCCGCGGAGCCCGCGCAACCTGTCGTGAACGGGCAGATTACCGACCTCGCGGCCGGCGCCGTAGTCGCGACGGCTGCCGACGCGGTTGCCGAACCGACGCCGGCGCCGGCACCGATACCGGCGCCGGTACCGGCGCCGTCGGGGGGGCAGGCACCGATCATGCAGCCAGGTTCCACCATGGCCCCCGTGAGGGCCACGGCCCTGGCAGCCGTTCCGACGCCGGCGCGGGATCCCGCGGTCACCCAGATGTCCTCGGCGACCGGCTCTGAATCCGGCGTGCGAGTGACGCTCTCTGTCCGATCAGGGCCGATCCCCAGTTCCGAGGTCGGCCGGCGCCTCGAAACGCATGCCAGCGCCCTCGAACGCTGCGTCTCGAGTGGGACCCACGCGCCAATAGAGGGGGCCATCCGAGGCACGGTCCGATGGTCGAAGAGCCCGTTCCGGATGACCGCAACCGTCGGGTTCTCGGACCCACGGCCCCGGTGGCTTACGCGGTGCCTGCGGTCTTTCGCCAATGGGGTCAGGCTGCCCTTCACCAACAACGGAGTCCAGGAGGTGCGCGTACGCGTCACACCGGCTCGGCTGTCGTCCGTGCGAATCAATCGCTGAGCCGTCATCCACCCAGCGGATCGTCGCCCAGGGGCGCCGTGTCCCAGAAGTCGCACTCTGAAGAGTGAAACCCCCGGGCCACTTCGGGGTCCTCCGAGAGGATCAGGTATTCATCCGTCACGGGGTCGTGCACGGGCCAGTCGGGGCGTGCACCGCCGTTGGGGTCCCCGGAAGCCGCGAAGGACGTCCAGTAGCCCATGATCGTGTCCGACACCGGGGCCCACGCCGGGTTGCTCGACTGTCCGATGGGCAGGGCCGCGTCCGCGCCGTGCCCCGCGCCCCCGACCGGTGCGAAGACATACCGTCGCACCGAGGGCGAGGGGCCCGCGGCCAAGGCTCGAAGCTGCCGGCGCAGAGGACAGTGCATGGACAGATCACTCAGCAAGGCGGCCAGCGCTTGCACGTGGGTGCCATGGGCCGCCGCGGGGTACCTCCCGACGAGCGTATCCGTATGCTCGGCACCGAAGAGGTTGTCGAGCACGGTCCGATACGCCGCGTCATCAGCGGGCGGGGTCTCGTAGAAGTACTGCACCGTCGTGATGTTCTCGTCTCGAGTGGTGCCGCCGATGACCGAGACCGGATTGCCGCGTCCGGCCATGAACGTCACCAGAGGCGCCTCCGTGAGCACGTGGCCGTCCACGTTGGTGTAGAAATCCGCTCGACCGTTGCTGATCGAAGACAGCGTGGCCCCGGGCACCTGGGAGACCGCATCGGCGGTCGAGGCTCGCAGACATGCCGCCACGTCGGTCGTGCCCGTACAGCCGAGGGCCTCGGTCGTTCGGGTCGCGAGCTCCGCCATGCGCGCCTCGGTGCGCACCGCGCAGGGGCCGCTTTGAAGGACGGCCGTCGAGAACAGCCCCGCGGCCTCGGGTGACGCGACCAGGGCGCAGGTATTCGAAGAGCCCGCGGAGTAGCCGAAGACCAGGACCCGAGACGGGTCGCCGCCGAAAGCTGTGACGTTGCGCTGAAGCCATCGGAGCGCGGCGAGCTGATCCATCAAACCGTAGTTCCCAGAGGCGCCGTGTTCGTTCTCTGCCTCGAAGGCATCGTGGGCGAAGAATCCGAACGGCCCGAGCCGGTAGTTGAGCGTCACGTAGACCACGTCGTGACGGGCCACGAGCACGCGCCCGTCCATCCCCGGACCGCTCCCGGAGCCCACGAGGTTCCCGCCCCCATGAATGTTGAGGAGAACCGGCCGCGGCGCCGCCGCCGGGGAGGACGGCGTCCATACGTTGAGCGTGAGGCAGTCCTCGCTCCCCTCCGTTCCCGTGGCCGTCGATCGCATACAGATCGGTCCGAAGCGATCCGCCATGAAGGGCTCCGAGAACGCGCCCGGATCCTCCGGCGGGCGCCAGCGCAGATCCCCCACCGGAGGAGCAGCGAAGGGGATCCCCCGAAAGATGAAGACGTCGTCCTCGCCGACGCCGCGGATCTCTCCGAGATCCGTGAGCGCCACACCCGGTGTCGGAGGTGTCCACGAGGCGTCGACGCCGCTATCGACGAGGGGGCTGGTGTCGATGCCGACGTCGCCCATCGGCCCTGCGTCCTCGGCTCCTCAGCCGTCGCACGCAAAGAGCATCGCGAGGGCGGCAAGGGCAGAGACGAGCATGGGACCCGTCGCTCTCATGGTCATGATCTGTAGGCTAGCAGAGGCGAATCGGTATCCCCACCGGCGGGCCGCCGCTCAGGCGCAGAAGGGGGGCCATGTCCGCCTCGACGCGTTCGTTCCTTCGCTATCGGAGGGTCAGGGCAAACGAGTTGCCGCCGAAGCGAACGATCGGTTCGAAGGAGATGTCCGTCACGTCGAAGACGTCGGGCTGGTAGCCGAGGACGAGCAGGTCGGTCCAGCGGAAGCTCTCGTGCATGTTGACGTCGAGGGTGAGCGTCGAGTCGACGGAGGGTGCGGCCGTGATCACCAGGTCGATAGGGAAGTAGACGGCCCACTCGCCCCCCTCGACGGCACCGACCGCGCCCGCCGTGGCCGAGTAGATCGGAAAGGCCCCATCCTCCCCAGACCATTCTTGGCTCACCCCCGGCGCCGCGAAGGCGAGGTCGTAGTGACCCGAGTCGTATTCGACCCCGCCCACTTCGGTTCCGTCGCCAATGACCTGGAAGGCGGTGATCACGCCTTCGTGGTTTCCGTCGAGACGATGCAGAGTCGCGTCCACCTCGTACTGCACGTAGGTCTGGACGAGGCGTCCGAAGGTGTAGGTGCCCGGCACGATCGATGACGCGGCGATGGTCGTGAGGACTGTCTCGTCACCCGGGACATATCCGACGGCCACGTCTGGCCCGGTGGCGGAAAAGAGAATCAGGGGGTCGGTATCATCCATCGAGCGATAGAGGGCCAGGCTGCGCACCCCGGCTACGGTGGTCCGAGCGGTTTGGCCGCCGAGGGCATCGGCGTGGGGAAATGCATCGCCGGATGCGACGACGCGAACGGCGACCATCGGGGGCCCGGCGTCTGGGCCGCCGTCGAGCTCTGCATCGAGGCCGCTGTCCAGCAGCCCCCCGTCCGCCCCGCCGTCGGCACCGGTGTCTGCTCCTGCGTCGGAGCCCCCGTCGAAGTAGACGTTCCCGTCGTCGCCGCAGGCCCCCATCATGAAGCCGAGGACAAGAATAAGTGTCGCGATGCGCATATCGTTTCTCCTGGTGCGCCGCCAAGCAGAAGTCGTGCCGGGCGACGCCGCAAGGCAATTGTGGCCTTCCGATAGCCAACCGTGAACCGATGGACCCGTCCGCCGCGTGAACGCCTGCCGGCCAGTGTGGCGAAATCTTCGGGCGGGATGAAGATCGCCACTTCTCGGGACATATGAAGGGTAGATGGCGCGATCGATACTGGCGAAGGGTGTATTCGAGCAGGCGATGGACGTCACCGCTTTGTACGACGCGCATGCTGATTTCGTCTGGCGCAGCCTTCACCGTCTCGGCGTGCGCTCGGCGGACCTGCCGGACCTCCTTCAAGAGGTGTTCGTCGTATTGCATCGACGACGAGCGGAGCTCGACGCGACGACATCGGCACGTGGCCTGCTGTGGACGCTCGCGTTGGGCCTGGCGCAGAACTACCGGCGCAAGTCATT
>JAFDCW010000520.1 GCA_019312705.1 Deltaproteobacteria bacterium | reverse complement strand
CGGCGTCTTCACCGGCCTCAACGCCATCAACCCCGTCAACGGCAAGAAGATCCCCATCTGGGTCGCCGACTACGTGCTCATCACCTACGGCACCGGCGCCATCATGGCGGTCCCGGGCCACGACGAGCGCGACTGGGAGTTCGCAAAGAAGTTCGGCCTCGAGATCGTTCAAGTGATCGCCAAGCCCGACGGCTCAGCCCTGACCGAGTGTTATTCGGGGGACGGAGCGGCCATGGCCTCGGCCAATGACGAGGTCTCCCTCGACGGCCTCGGTGTCACCGAAGCTAAAGGCCGCATCACGGCGTGGCTCGAGGAAAAGCGCCTCGGCCACGGCAAGGTGAACTACAAGCTGCGGGACTGGCTCTTCAGCCGCCAGCGCTACTGGGGCGAGCCTTTCCCCATTGTCTGGGACGAAGAGGGTCATCACCACGCTATCGGCCGGGACGTCCTGCCCCTCACCCTGCCGCCCCTCGCCGACTACGCGCCGGTCGAGAGCGACGACCCCCAGCCGCTGCTCGCCAAGGCGACCGACTGGGTCACGACGACCGCCGGCGAGGCCGGGGTCGTGGGGCTGCCCGCCGATGCGAAGGTGACCCGCGAAACGAATACGATGCCCGGCTGGGCTGGCTCGTGCTGGTACTTCCTGCGCTACGCAGACCCCAAGAACAACGAGCGCCTGATCGGCAAGGAGGCCGACGCCTACTGGCTCGGTGAGCGCGGCGTCGACCTCTACATCGGCGGCGCCGAACACGCCGTCCTGCACCTGCTCTACGCGCGCTTCTGGCACAAGGTGCTTTTCGATCACGGTGTCGTCCAGAGTGACGAGCCGTTCCGGAAGCTCTTTCACCAGGGCATGATCTTGAGCCACGCCTTCCAGCGTCCCGACCGGTCCCTGGTCGCCGTCGACCAGGCCGACAACGTTGGCACCGAAGACCACCCGAAGTGGGTCGAGAAGGGGGGCGAAGAGGTCACCCGCATCGTCGCCAAGATGAGCAAGTCGCTGAAGAACGTGACCAACCCTGACGACATCATCGCTGACTACGGGACCGATACGTTCCGCCTCTACGAGATGTACATGGGGCCCCTCGAGACGTCGAAGCCGTGGAATACCCAGGACATCCACGGCATGTTCCGCTTTCTACAGCGCGCGTGGCGACTGCTCGTCGATGAAACGACGGGCGATTTGAAGCTCCGAGACGTGGCCGACGAGGACGTCGACAAACACGTGCATCGTTGCGTCGCGGGAGTCACCGACGACATCGAGCGCCTCGGTTTCAATACCGCCATCGCCAAGATGATCGAGTTGGTGAACCTCGCGACGAGCCGCGGCGGTCTCACCCTGGACCAGGCGACGCGTTTTGCCGCGACCCTCGCGCCATTTGCGCCTCACCTCGCCGAGGAGATCTGGGAGAAGCTCGGCCATGAGCCCTCAGTGAGCGTGGCCCCGTGGCCCACCTGGGACCCTGCGAAGCTTCAGGACGACACGGTCGAGATCCCGGTTCAGTTGATGGGCAAGGTCCGCAGTCGGATCACCATGGCCTCAGGCGCCAGCAAAGAAGAGCTCGAAGCGGCGGCCCTCGCCGACCCGAAGATCAAGGAGCTCATCGAAGGAAAGACCGTGCGCAAGGTCGTCGTCGTACCCGGGCGCCTCGTGAACATCGTCGCCAACTGAGGCTGGGTGGACGGATTGCGTGCCACACTCGCAGCTGCCGGGGAAGTCGCGGCAGGCTAGCGTTTCCAGAGTAGGGAGAGGTCCAGCGGCACGTCCTCAAAAGGCGCGGCCTCGACGATGTCTTCCTCCGCGTAGGTCCCGGTGAGGCGGTAGCTCTCCCCGTCCAGAGCGAAGACCTCGAGCGACTGCGCGAGGGGATCGACGAGCCACACATGACCCACGCCGTAGTCGGCGTAGATCGGTAGCTTCCGGATGCGGTCGAGGCGTGCAGTCGAGGGAGACAGGATTTCGCAGCAGAAGTCTGGGGGCATCTCGAAGAAGGCCACGTCTGGCATCTCGGGCATGCGCTCGCGCCGCCATCCGGCGAGGTCGGGCACCAGTACGTGGGCGCCGAGGTGAAGCTCGGGCTCGAAGAGGATCACCCATCCCCCGGGTCCGCCGCTACCCCGGTCGAAGGGGCCGTCCAGGAGGGATCCGAGCCGTGACCCCGCCCGCGCGTGTCGGGAGGCTGGCCTCGGGTGGGTGATGAGCTCACCGTCGATCAACTGCGCAACGAGATGCTCGGGTGCGGCGAGCACATCTTCGTAGGTTGCGAGTTTTTTCGCGGCAGTCGGCACGACGAACACAAGATAGCACGCCCGGTGCGGTGAGGATGAGACCGGGCATTGAGGGGACGTCGGGAAGCGCTCAATCGAAATCGACCGGCTGTGGCTCGCCCTCCCGGCGGACCACCCCCTCGCCGGCCGCCGCCGGGTGAGCCTCGACGACATGGCGGCGCTGCCCATCGTCGGCTATCGAGCGCGTTCGAGTACCCGGCGCCGCGTCATGTCCGTGCTCGGGCCTCGCGGCGCGGAGGTGCGCTTCGAGGTCGACGGGCGCGCGGCGGCTTTACGTTTTGTGAGCCTCGGCCTCGGCGCCGCGTTTCTCTCGCTCTTGCGGGGGCATCGCATCCAAACTCCCGGCGTCGCGGTCCGGGATGTCTCCCGGCATTTTGCCGCGATTCACTTCTGGCTCTGCCGGCAGCCCCAGCACGAAGCGACGGAAGTCGAGCAGGCGGCAGCCGGGGCGATACGCAAGTACACGTGCGCGCGGCGCTGATGGGTGAGCAACGGCGGGCGGGTCAGATCAGCTTCACCTGCGGCGGGTCCCAGCCGAGGTCGTCTATCGGGGCGACGAAAATCGCGAGCCCGCCGGGGCCCACATGCAGATAGATCGACGAGGACACCTCCGCCGAATAGACCCCGCGCACGTCGAAGCGGTTGCGCATTGCGTGGGCTAGTGCCCCCGCATCGGCCGCGACGCCTCCATGGCTGATGGCAATCCAGATGGGCCGGTCCTCGCTGACGAGTTTGGCCATGCGGTCGACCATCACCAAGATGCGGTCGGCCTTCTTGCGCATCTTTCCGATGGCCTTCAGTTCTCCGTCTTTCATTCCCAGAATGGGTTTGAGGTTCAACAGGTCGGCGAAGAACGCCTTCAGGAAGGACGCACGCCCTCCCTTGACGAGGTTGTCCAGTGTTTCTGGAACGATGAGGGCCTTCGACCCTTGGCAGAAGCGCTCGACGACGTTTACCACCTTCAGGAGCGGCAAACCGGCTTTGGCGGCCTCGCAGGCGAGGATGGTCGCGAGGCCAGCGCCGACGTCCGTCATCATGGAGTCGACGACTTCGATGTGCAGGTGTGAGTTCGATTTGCCGAGGGTGCGAACTGCAGAGCAGGCGGCATCGTAGGAAGGGATGAGCTTCCTCGACGTCTGGATGGAAAGGATCTCTTTGTCGCGCTTGCCGAAGGCGTTGAAGAATCCGGCGAACTGCCCCGCGGAGGTCCCGAGGACGTAGGGGTACTCCTTGGCCGTGGCGGTCCACTCATCCACCGTGGCGAGGGCGATGCCCTCCCGCGTATCGTGGTGTTCGCCGTCGACGACGATCTGCTGCGGTGTCAACTCGATCTGATACTCGGCGAGGGCCACCGAGTTCAGGTTGGACCCCGGATTGGTCGTTATGATCACTGTGCGTGTGTCCCCATCACCCGCGCAATTATACCAGGAGGCCCCCGGGCTGGGCACCCGATTCGGCCTCGTCGCAGTGGGGGAGGTCACCGGCGCCTTCATTGAAATGCGCGAGGCGGTCCGAAATGCTGCTGGCCTCGGTGCCCGCCGCGGCGCTCGCGGCGACTCCGTACGGCAAGCGTCCGTCCGTATCGCCCTGGGCGTTCATCATCGGTCGATGCGTCGGCAAGAGCGTTCCCCCCTTTGGTGGATCACAGGCCGACCAGGACGTGCTTCAGGAAGCTGGCGAACCAGATGACCCCGAGCACATAGACCATCCAGTCCTTTCGGAAGACGGCGATGGCGAGGAGGACAGCGATGGCGGGGAGTCGGATGAGCAGGTTCCCGTCGTCGTTTCGGAACTGCGGCAAGAGGTGCAAAGCCACGAAGCCCGCCATGAAGGAATAGGTCAGCCGCATGCGCGTATGGAACTCCTCCTTGTCCACGATGCCGTCGTGGTTGTCGTCCTTCACGAGGGAGTTGACGGCGAGGAGCAGTAGAAAGGGCCCGCTGAGGTCCAG
>JAFDCW010000519.1 GCA_019312705.1 Deltaproteobacteria bacterium | reverse complement strand
CTCGGCACGGCGGCCGAGGCTGACGCCCTCGACGATGGTTCGTGCACAATCGAGGCGTCGCCCCGGGTCGATTCGTGGGTGGCGTACTTCGGTACCTTCGACATGCGCCTCGAGGCTCCTTACTCGGTGCCGACGCGCCGCGTGGTCGACGCCTTCCTCGGGGCCGGAGATGCGGGGCTCGCCTCGCCGATCACCCACGTCGACGCGGACGACCCGCCCGCGCTCATCGTGCACGGCAGCGACGATATCGTCCTCCAAGTCGGTCAGGCACGGGCCATGGTGAGCGCGCTGCGCGCCGTCGCAGCACCTGTGACTTACATCGAGCTCGAGGGCGTCGGCCACGGCTTCGGCCTGCTGACCCGCGCGCCGGAGAAGCGCCCGGTGACGTGCACCCTGCTCACCCATCTCGGGGTGCTGCGCAGCGAATGATCTCTGGCCGGGAGGTGTTACCCTCCCGGTGCCATGGGCATAGCTTCGATCATCCTCGGCGTCCTCTGCCTACTCTTCATGTTCGGGGGCTTCTTCCTCTCGTTCGTTCCCTTCTTGGGCACCATCCTCTCGTTCGCCTCGCCGCTCCTCGGTCTCGCCGGGGTTATCACCGGGGGCATCGCCCTCAGCCGGGCCAAGGCCGAAGGCCAGCCCGCCGGGGCCGCGACCGGGGGCATCATCGTCAGCGTCGTTGCTCTCATCCCCTCGGTCCTCGTCGCCCTCACCTGCGGCCTCTGCAACGCCTGCATGTCTGCGAACGTCGCCGACCCGAACAACAACAACTTCCGGGTCTATCGCGATGGCGGCGCCTTCATGCGCCACGACCCCAACTCCGGGCCCGATGGTCTTCAGGACGACACCCTGGTCGACCCGGACGCGGTCGACCCCGATGCGGTGGACCCGGACGCGGTCGACCCAGACGTGAACGCGGACCCCGCCGACCCGAACGCGCCGCCCCCTGCCTTCCCGCCGCCGCCGATGGATCCTCCGACCGATCCTGCCGCGGGCCCCGCGGAGTAACGTGAACCCGGTCCTGACGGTCGTGGAGCTAGGCGACGTCGCCCGCCCAATCGGCAACTATGGCGTGATGCTCACCGTGGCCATCCTGGTCATGACCGGCCTCGTCGTCCGGGCCGCCGCCCGGGCGCGCCTCGACGTCGGAGCAACCATTGCCACCATGGGCTTCGTCTGGGCCGGCGCCGGGACCGGTGCGTTCATGCTCTTCGTACTCGTCGAGTGCTTGCGTACGGGCACTGCCATGGGCGCTATCACCCAGCCCGGCGGCGTCTTCTTCGGGGCCCCCGCCGGCGCGGCCGTCGCCCTCTATCTCAGCTGCCGCGCCTTCGGGCTCCCCCTCGGCGTGCTCGCGGACCTCAGTCCGCCTGCGATCGCCGCCTCCCATGCGGTCGGCCGCCTCGGCTGCTTCCTCGGGGGCTGCTGCTATGGCGCCCCGTCCGACGGCCCCCTCGCGGTCATCTATACCCACCCCCTGGCCCCCGGCGCCCACCCCTCGATCCTCCGTCACCCGACCCCGCTCTACGAAGGCGCCGGGCTCCTCGTCCTGGGGCTGGTTTTTGCCCTCGTTCCCCTCGGTGCGATCGGTTCGGGTCGTCGGCTCCTGGTGTACTGCGCCGCCTACGGCGCTCTGCGGTTTGTCATCGAACTCTTCCGGGGGGACGCGGTCCGCGGGGTCTACTTTGGCGGCGTGGTGTCGACGAGTCAGCTCGTCGCCCTCGCGCTCGTGCTCGGGTCCGTCGCCGCGCTACTCCTTCGCCCTCTACCCTCGAACGCCCCGGTCGCGTAGAACAGCCCGTGCGCTTCGTCCACGCCATCGCCCTTCTCTTTCTGGGCACGACGACCGTGAGCCCCCCGGCGGTGCCCCCTGCGGCGGGGCCCAATACCCTGCGCGTTGCGGCCCCGGCGATCGCCTGGATCGAGGCCGGCGGCTTCGTCCGCGGCAGCTCCGACGACGAGATCGCCCGAGCGGTCGCCCTCTGCGAGCGCACCTCACCGCTCCCCGAAGTGCGCGAGCTCTGCCACCCCGAGTTCTTCGCCGCGGAGCGACCCGAGCAGCGGGTTCAAGTCGCGGCCTACGGCATCGACCGCCTCGAGGTCACGGTCGCCGCCCACCGGCGCTGCGTCGCGGCCGGGGCGTGCACGCCGTCGCGGGTCTCCCCCGACGACGAGCGCCTCTCCCAACCGGCCCATCCGGTCACCGGCGTGACCCACCGTCAAGCGCTGCGCTATTGTCGCTTCGTCGGCGGGCGCCTACCGACCGAGGCGGAGTGGGAACATGCCGCTCGGGGCGACGACGGGCGGACCTTCCCCTGGGGAGACGTCTACAACGACCGCCTCGCCAACCACGGGATCGGGTTCAACCGGCCCGACGACGTGGACGGCGCGCGCTACGCAGCGCCGGTAGGGTCTCACCCGAGCGCCGTGAGCCCCTACGGCGTGCACGACCTCGCGGGCAACGTCTGGGAGTGGACCGCCGACCTCTACGCCCACGACGCCTACGCTGCGGGCCCCGTCGTGCATCCCTCGGGCGCGGTGACCGGCGGCGACCGCGTCGTCCGCGGGGGATCTTGGCGCTCCCCAGCCTTCACGATGCGCAGCGCCTATCGCTTTCGGGTCGGGGAGGGGGCCACGGCCCCGGACCTGGGATTCCGCTGCGCCTACGATCCTCCCTGATTTCTGCCCTGGGCCTTCCGCCGGGACGCCGGATTCCTAGAGGATCGCTCCCCTTTTTACCCACTCGACTCCCTCCCGCGGGGGGATTATGCTGCGCGCGCCATGACGAGCCCCGCGTCCAAGATCCTCGCGATCCTCTTGCCCCTCGCCGCCCTCTGTCTCCTGGGCTGCCCTGCGGACCACGGAGAGGTTTGTTTTGCGCACGGCGACTGCTCGTCGGGGCTGGTCTGCTGCAAGACCACCGCGTCTTCGACCGCCCGGGGCCGATGTCTCGGACCGGACGAGCGCTGCGGCGTTGCCGACCGGCCTGACGCCAGCGTCGACGCCAGCACGGATGCCAGCACCGACGGCGGCACCGACGCCTCCATGGACGGCACGATGTCCTGTGATCCCACAGGCGCTGACTGCGGCATGGGGTACTGCATGGTGACGGCGTGCGGCGCGACCGCCGGCATGTGCGTCGACCGTCCCATACGGTGTGATGGGCTGCTCGCCCCCGTTTGTGGATGTGACCGCCAGACCTATACGAGCTCCTGCGAGGCCGCCCGGTCCGGGATGAGCGTGGATCACTCGGGAATCTGCATCGACAGCGGTGCGCCCGTCGATGCCGGCTCCGATGCCGCCGCCGACGCGGGCGGTGACGCGGCCGTGGACGCTGGCTCCGATGCGTCCGCCGACGCCGGCTGAGCGCCTACCAAACTGCCCGGTTTCCCATCTTGCTCGGCCGGTCTACCCTGGATCGCCCGGCATGAAGATCTGTTCGCGCTGCCAGGAACTCTACCCCGACCACATCGTTCGATGTCCTCGGGACGCCGAGGAATTGCGCCAAGTTCAAGATCCGCTCCTGGGACGGACCATTGGCGGCCGCTACCGGCTCATCTCGCGCCTCGGCTCCGGCGGCATGAGCAGCGTCTACCTATCGCGCCACGTCATGATCGACCGTCTCATGGCGATCAAAATCCTGCGCCGGGACCTGGCCCGAGACCCGGTCCAGCGCGACCGGTTCATCCGCGAGGCCCGGGCGGTCAATCGCATCAATCACCCCAACATCGTCGAGATCACGGACTTCGGCGAAACCGACGATGGCCTCGTCTACCTGGTGATGGAGTACGTGCCCGGCGACCTGCTGCTCGCGGCCGTGGCCGACGGTCCGGTGGACGTGGAGCGGGCCTTCAACATCGCGCGCCAGTGCGCCATGGCCCTCGCCCGGGCCCACGAGATGGGCGTCATTCATCGCGACCTCAAGCCAGAAAACATCATCCTCGTCCCGAGGCGCGAGCATCCGGACTTCGTGAAGGTTCTCGACTTCGGCATCGCGAAGATCCTCGACGCACCCTCCCTCACGGGCAGTCAACAGATCTTCGGCACCCCGGGCTACATCGCCCCGGAGTACATCCAGTCGACGAACATCGACGGCCGCGCCGACCTCTACTCCCTGGGCATCATCCTCTACGAGCTCATCACCGGGGCCTTGCCTTTTGACTACGAGTACCCGGGAGACCTGCTCGTCAAGCACGTCACCGACCCACCGATCCCGCCCCGGGAGCGCAACCCCGACGTCGCCC
>JAFDCW010000518.1 GCA_019312705.1 Deltaproteobacteria bacterium | reverse complement strand
ATGCAGCAGGCTTTCTCTGCTGGTGGCCATCTCCCAGTCCTGTCCGTTCTGGCCAGTTTTTGCACGGGTTTGTTGGGGGGTGCCTTGACCACCGGGGGGTAACCCATACAGTCACGCGCCGCGAGCGTCGTGGGCGGGGAATATCGAGGGTGATCCCAGAAGACAAGATCGCGGAGATCCGCGAGCGCACGGACATCGTGGCGCTCATCCAGGATTTCGTCCCGCTCAAGCGGGTCGGCGCGAGCTTCAAGGGGCTCTGCCCCTTCCACTCGGAGAAGAGCGCGTCGTTCTATGTTCACCCGGAGCGGCAGTTTTATCACTGCTTCGGATGCCAGGCGTCGGGGGACGTCATCTCCTTCCTCATCAAGCTCGAGGGGCGGCAGTTCCCCGAGGTGGTTCGCACCCTCGCCGACCGCGCCGGGGTCGAGCTTCCGGTCATGGACGCGAAGGCCGACGAGGCCCACCAGCGAGCCCGGGCCCGGGAGGAGCGCCTCGTCGCCTGCATGGAATCGGCGGCCGGGTACTACGTGCGCATGCTGACGGAGCATCCCCTCAGCGCGATGGCTCGGGAGGAGTACGAGGGACGCGGCATCACCCGGGAGACCGCGGCCGACTTCCGCCTCGGCTATGCACCGCACGGCTGGGACAACCTCACCAAGTTCCTCGAGGAAAAGGGGCACGCGTTCGAAGACGCCGAGGCCCTCGGCCTCGTTGCGCCGCGGCGCCGCGGCAGCGGGCACTACGATCGCTTTCGTCACCGCCTGCTCTTCCCCATCACCGACATCAAGGGACGCATCGTCGCGTTCAGTGGACGCATCCTCGACCCTCCCGATGACGAGCCCCTCGAGAGCCGCATCGAGCCCGGGGCGAAATACGTGAACAGCCCCGAAGGCCCGCTCTACAAGAAGGGGGAGATCCTTTTCGGCCTCTACGAAGGCCGCGTCGAGGCCCGCCGCGAGGGGTGGCTACTCGTCTGCGAGGGCAACTTCGATCTCGCGGCTTTGCACCAGGCCGGCTTCAAGAACTCCGTCGCTCCGATGGGCACGGCCCTGACCGAGAGCCACGCCAAATTGATCCGGCGGTTCGCCAGTCGGGCGGTGCTGCTCTTCGACGGGGACAAGGCCGGCAAGAAGGCCGTGCGCGCCTCGGCGCCGCTCCTGACCCGGGTGGGGATCAGCTCGAAGGTCATCACGCTGCCCCCCGGGGACGACCCCGATACCTACCTCCGATCCCACGGTCCCGAAGGGCTCCGCCGCCTCGTCGACGGGGCCAAGGGCATCGTCGAGCACCTGATCGACGACGCCGCGGCGGACTCGGCCGGGGATGCGAGCCTCAAAGCCAAGGCAATAGGCGAGCTCGGGACGATCCTCGCTGCAGTCGACAATCCCGTCGAGCGCGGGCTCTATGTGGAGCGGGTCGCCCAGAAGTTTGGCGTCCGGGACATCGATTCGGTGCGTCAGCAGCTTCGCCGCGGCCTCCGGGAGTCCCGCGGAAACCGCCGGCGCAAGCGCGATCCTGGCCCCGGGAGGGGCTCTGACCGAGGCTCCAACCGTAGCTCCGGAGGGCACAACGGGCAGGGCGAGGGTGAAAATCGGGAAAATCCCCCCCGGCAAAGCCCGCCCCTGCGCCTGCCGCCCCTCGAAGGCGAGCTTTTGGGCGCAATTCTCGATGATCCTGCGCTATTTGGTTCCGATGTGGTCGAAAACTTTGAAAGGCTTTTGACCAGTCAAGAACTTCGGGCCATCTTTCAAGCCGCGGCGGGATTGGTACGGGAGCGGGGGTCGCTAGATGCGGCTACCCTCTTGGACCAAATCGCGGGAAACCCGGCGCAACCATGGTTGAATGGGCGGTTGGCTATCCAGAAGTATGATGCGGAGGGCGCAGAGCGAGCGCTCCGCGATGGGATACCGCGGCTCGAGCTGCACAATATCCGGCGGGAGTTGCCGGAACTCGCTCAGCGTATCAAAGATGCGCGGCGAGTGGGGGACGAAGAGCGCGCGATGAGTTTGACCCGTCAACACGACGAGCTCAGGCGAAGCGCGCACCTGCTGTTATCGGCCGGCAAGAGGTGAGAATGGCGACGAAGGAAAGTGCGCGGAAGTCCCGCGCTCGAACGACCAAGAAGGCAGCCACCAAGGCGGCCACGAAGACCTCGGTTAAGGCGGCTTCCAAAAAGAAGCCCGCCGCAGCCAAGGCGAGCACCAAAGCAGGCAGCAAGAAGGCTGCTAGCGCCAAATCGAAGGGCAAGGCCAGCGCCAGCTCTTCGAAGCGGCGGGGACGGGATCGCAAGGAGATCCAGGTGCTCCTCGAGAAGGGGAGGGCCAAGGGCTTCCTCAGCTATGACGAGGTCAACGAGGCCCTGCCCCCAGAGATGGTGAGCAGCGACCAGATCGACCACCTCGTCATGCTTCTCGGCAGCAACGGGATCAACGTGGGTGACAAAGCCACCCACGTGAAGAAGGTCAAGAAGGCCAACGGCAAGGTCATCGAGACCGTGCGCGCGACGCGCAACGGTGGCGACCCGGACAAGCCCGGCAAGAAGAACCCTTCCATGCCCCCGGCGGCCTTCGACGACTCGTACCACACGAAGTCGAACGACCCCGTGCGCATGTACCTGCGTAAGATGGGTTCGGTGTCTCTTCTGACCCGTGAGGGTGAAGTCGAGATCGCCAAGCGCATCGAGGACGGCGAGAACCGGGTCTTCGAGGTCATCCTCGACTCCCGTGTCGGGGTCAACGAGATCATCGACATCGGTGACAACCTCAAGAAGGGCAAGCTCCGCGTGAAGGACGTTCGCAAGGACGTCATCGACAACGAGAACCCCGTCGAGGTCGACGAAGAGGCCGTGAAGGCCAAGGTCGTCAAGCTCATCGAGAAGGTGAAGCGCCTCGAGAGCGCGAACGCGAAGATCCGCACCGAGCTCGATTCGGGCAACAAGATGACCGACAAGGTCAAGAAGGGTCACAAGGCGCAGCTCGAGAAGAATCGCTGCGAGCGCATCTCGACCCTCCGCGAGGTCAAGCTCACCAAGAAGCAGATCGACAAGGTGGTCATCGCCATCAAGACCTACGTGCGCCGCGTCGAGCGCGCCGAGGCGACGATGCAGAGTGCCGAAGCCCGCTGTGGCGGCCTGGTGCATCGCGACATCAAGAAGTCCATCAAGGACATGGAGGCCAACAAGGCCGCCGAGCGCCGCATCGGTAAGAAGTACGGCGTGACCATCGAGAGCTTGAAGATGGCCGACGAGGCCATTCGCGAGGCTCACAAGCAGGTGAAGCGCGTCGAAGAGGACATGGGCCAGCCGGTCGAGTACCTCCGGGCAACCTACCGCCGCCAGCACCAAGGGGAGCGCCAGGCCGAGCGGGCGAAGGCCGAGCTCGTCGAGGCGAACCTTCGCCTCGTGGTGTCCATCGCCAAAAAGTACACGAACCGGGGCCTCCAGTTCCTCGACCTGATTCAGGAGGGCAACATCGGCCTGATGAAGGCCGTCGACAAGTTCGAGTACCGCCGGGGCTACAAGTTCTCGACCTACGCAACGTGGTGGATTCGCCAGGCGATCACCCGCGCCATCGCGGACCAGGCGCGGACCATCCGCATCCCGGTCCACATGATCGAGACCATCAACAAGCTCATCCGCACCTCGCGCTACCTCGTCCAGGAGCTCGGCCGCGAGCCGGCCCCGGAGGAGATCGCCGAGAAGATGGAGATGCCCCTCGACAAGGTCCGGAAGGTCCTGAAGATCGCCAAGGAGCCGATCAGCCTCGAGACGCCGATCGGCGAAGAGGAAGATTCGCACCTCGGGGACTTCATCGAGGACAAGTCCGTGGTGTCGCCGGTCGAGGCGGTCATCAATGGCAACCTCGAGGCCCAGACCCGCAGGGTCCTCAAGAGCCTGACGCCGCGCGAGGAGAAGGTCCTCCGCATGCGCTTCGGCATCGGCGAAAAGTCGGACCACACCCTCGAAGAGGTCGGTCAGGATTTCGAGGTGACCCGCGAGCGTATCCGCCAGATCGAGGCCAAGGCGCTTCGAAAGCTTCGGCATCCAAGTCGCAGCAAGCAGCTGCGCTCGTTCATCGATTACTTGAGCGGCTTCTAGGCTCAGACGCGAAACGGCCACGCCCAGGCGTGGCCGTTTTCGTTTCTGCTGGTCAGTGGGCCCACCAGGACTCGAACCTGGAACTGCCCGGTTATGAGCCGGGAGCTCTAACCAATTGAGCTATGGGCCCCGAGCACGACGAGTGTGCCAGGCGACGACAGTACTAACCCGCCACGGGGCAGGCGGCAACGCCGGCGTGGTGATGCTGCTCGGCGCCAGCGAGGCGTACTGCGACCCAACGCCCAATCGCACCTTGCACGGTTCGTCCCCCCGCGGTACAGCCACGCCCCCTAGGAGGCAGTGTGCGCGAACAGCTTCGGGCCCTAGTTAAGCTAGCAGAAATTGATCACTCGGCGTCGGACCTCGACCGGGAGCTGAAAGAGCTTCCAGCGTCGGTCGCCGAGATGAAAGCGGATCTCGATCGTCTCGATGGGCTGCTCGCCGCCGAGCGCGCCGAGGTCAAGGAAGCCCAGCAGCTTCAGGACGCCCACGGCGAGACTATTGCGTCGAGCAATACCGCGCTGTCGAAGGCCAAGGCGAAGGGCGCCAAGTCCCGGAACGCCCGCGAGGTCGAGATGGCCGAGCGCGAGATGGAGACCGTCCGGCGCACCATCCGCGATCGCGAAGAGGAGCAGATCAAGCTCCAGGAAGCGATCGACAACAAGCTGAAGTCTCTCTCGGACCGAGAGGGCAAGCTCGCTGAGTTCCGCACGATGTACGACGCAGAATCCGCGGCTGCTGACGTGCGTGTCGCCGAGCTGAACATCGAGCGCGCGAAGGCCACCGAAGGCCGCGACGACGTCGCCGAGGGCATCGACAAG
>JAFDCW010000517.1 GCA_019312705.1 Deltaproteobacteria bacterium | reverse complement strand
CCTCTCGCTCAGCGAGAACGCCCTCGCCCAGCTGAGCGGGTCCCTGGCGCCCGGGACCGACGGCAAGGAGCAGCTGAACCTCGCCCGGCAGACGATCGATCTCCTGGTGCTCCTCGAGAGCAAGACCCGGGGGAACCTCGACGGCGAAGAAGAGCGCCTGCTCACCCAGGTGCTCTCCGACATCAAGCTGCGTTACGTCGCCAAAGCCAAGGGCTGACGCCCGGACCTAACGGCTGGACCTGACGCCGGGACCTGGCGCCGAGGGCCCGACGGTCACTCGCATCCGGCCAGACGGAAACGCACCGCTTCGGTACGCGGCGTATCGGCCGGGTAGGCGACGCCATACTCGCGGCCGCTCGGTGCGACGGCGGGGCCCGAGTTTGGACCGACGAGGGAGTCGACAGCGCCCGGGGGACTGAACCACCGGAGGTCGGGGACGAAGCGCACGAGGAACGTGCCAGAGGCCGGCGTGCGAGTCGCCTGGTAGACGACGGCGAGCTCCCGGCCGGACCACGACATGGACAGGCCCGTATGCTCGGCGAAGTCGCGGGTAATCTGGGTGGCCGTCCCGCGCGCCGTCCCGTCTTCGCCGTAGCGCGTGTAGTGCACGCCATCGACGCCGGTGATCGAAGTCCAGGCCACGGCGACGTCGCCGGTTGCATCGGCGAAGGCGAGGGCCACCTGGGGGTCGGCGACGGCGGGCTGGCGGCGAGTCCAAGCAACGGTTCGGCCGGTGCGCCCCCGGCCCTGAATCATGACCGTGCGTCCCTCCCCCCAGGCGACGACGAAACGCGAGCCGGCCCAGACAACCCCGTGTTTGACATGGGGAATCGCCACCGATCTCGCGAGAACCTGTGGCGGGACGGTGACGGTCCCGTCCGATCGCGCTTGCAGGTAGCGGACCTCCCGGGCGCCGCTCGGGAGATTGGCGACGTAGACGACCCCCCACTCGGTCCCATTAAACGCCGCCGCGGGCATGTCGGCGTCGGGCACATCGGGGGTGGCCGCCACGGAGCGTCGAATGACGCGACCGTCCGCATCGAGGGCCGAGAGCGAGACCGTCCCCTGAAACGCCTCGTCGAGGTGGTAATGGTGCCACAGCGCCATCTCGGTACCGGTCCAGGTGAGGTCCGGGGAGCTCGCCAAGACCGACGAGAAGGTGACCCGCGTCGCCGGTGACGGCCTACGCCCATCGGCGCTCACGGCGACGTGGTGCACCTGACCGCCGCCGAGGTCGTCATCGAAGACTGCATGGTAGCCCGTGTCGTTGAAGACGACATCCGGATGCACAGCGCCGAGGATGCCGGTCGAGATCGGGAGCGGTTCCCCGAGGCCGACGTAGGCGAGGCCCTCGTCGACGTCACCGTCGCAATCGTTGTCCTCGTAGTCGCAGAGTTCGGGCGCCCCGCCGAAGATCGTCGGGTTCGTATCGTTGCAGTCGTCCCCGCCGCACGAGACGGGACGGTGGCCGTCTTCGTCGGCATCGACCGGGCGAAACTCACAGGAGCGCAGCGCCTCGACGCAACGACCGACGGAGCAACCATCGGGCGGCGGCACGCACGCGACGGGCACGCCCCGAGCACACCGGTTCGTAACGCAGGACTCGGTGCCATTGCAGAAGACACCGTCATCGCACTCAGCATCGGAAAGGCAGTCGACGGGACGCGTGTCGGCCGAAGAATCGAGGACTCCGGTATCGAGGTCACCGTCGGGACCAGCGTCCAGCGGCTCCCCGACGGAAAGCCCGCTCTTAGTCCCGCAGGCAGCCACCCCCGCGGCCAAAACCAAAGCCACGGCTGCCGCCCGGGCCAGCCTCGAGGCACTGTGCCCGGGGACGAAGTACATGCTCCAGGTAGGCCGATTCACCCCTGTAGGCATACCACAGGGGCATCTGCCGCCCCCCTTCACGGGCGATGTCCCGGGGACTCATTTCACGTATCATCCGGGTCCCATGACCCTGACCCTCAGGCTCGAAGCCTACGCCAAAGGCGCGCGACACGTGATCGCGGGGGCCCAGGCCCTTGCGGACGAGCGCGAAAACACCGAAGTCGAACCGCTTCATGTTTTGTACCGCCTGCTCGAACGGGAAGACGAGGTCGCGGACGCGATCCGCCGTGCCGGGGCGGACCCATCCGACGTCCTGGTGGAGTGCGAGGTAGAGGTACGCAAGCTGAGCAAGCTGCCCGATGCGGTCGCCTACCTCTCACCGCGGCTGCTCGACCTGCTCTCCCGGGCCGAGGGGGAAGCCGCGCGCAGCGGCGGGCGACCGGTGTCGGTGAAAGCGCTGCTCCTCGCCTGCTCCCAAGAGACCGAGGGGCCCGTCAAGACCGTGCTTCGTGCCTGTGGCCTCAGCGCGCCGCTGCTGCGCGCTACCCTCGGCGGGGCGGACGTGAGGGACGGCGACGCGACCGAAGGCCGCCAGCCGACGAAATCCGCGCAGGCGAGCGACGGCGGCGACCCCCTCGAGAAGTTTGGCCGGGATCTGACGCGCATGGCCGCGGCCGGCAAGTTCGACCCGACCGTGGGGCGCGACGCCGAGCTGCGACGCATCCTTCAAATCCTCGCACGACGCCGGGAGAACAACCCGCTCCTGGTGGGCGAGGCGGGCATCGGCCGGGGCACCATCGTGCAAGCCCTTGCCCAGCGCATCGCCGTGAACGACGTGCCGAAGTTCCTCGAAGGAAAGCGCATCGTCGCCCTCGAGATGGCATCCCTGGTCGCCGGCGCGAAGCTCCGGGGCCAGCTCGAAGAGCGCATGCGCAGCTTGCTCGACGCGGTCCGGGACTCCGCCGGCGAGGTCATCCTCTACCTGCCGAGTCTCTCGGCCCTCTCCGGTGATAGGGCGTCGAGCGGAGCCGGGGCGCTGCTCGCGGCGGCCCTCGAACGCGGTGAGCTTCGGGTCATCGCCAAGGCGACTCCGGACCAGGTGCGCAAGGCCTTCGACGAGGGCTCGGAAATCTCGAGGCGTTTCGTCGTCCTGCCCATCGAGCCCCCGACCCGCGACGAAGCTATCGCCGTGCTCCGCGGGGTGGTGAACAGCTTCGAGATAGCTCACGGGATCCGCATCTCGGACCCGGCCCTCGTGAGCGCCGTGAACTTCGCGCGGCGCTACGCCCAAGGGGCCCAGCTTCCAAAGAGCGCGATCGACCTGATCGACGAGGCGGCAGCGAGGGTCCGGGTAGAAACCGATAGCGTACCGGCGGAGCTCGACCGCCTCGAACGACGCCTAGAGGCGATCGAGATTCAGCGAAACAGCCTCCGCGACGACAAGGACGACGACTCGCTGCATACGAGCGAGCAGCTCGCCCGCGAGGCTCTCGACCTAGAGCCCCGGGCGACGCAGATGCGGGAGCGCTGGGAAAAGGAGCTCTCGGCGCTCTCGGAGGTACGACGCCTGAAGGAAGAGCTCTCGGCCGCGCGCCGAGAGTTCGAGGGGGCCCGGGCAAACGAGGACCACGACCGGGCCGGGGAGCTTCGCTTCGGCACGCTTCCGATCCTCGAGGGCAAGCTCGCCGAGGCGGAAAAGAACCTCGGCGACGACGCCGACCACATGGTGCACGACACGGTGAACCCCGAAGACGTCGCCGACGTGATCGCCGCGTGGACCGGCGTGCCCGTGGCGAAGATGCTCCAAGAAGAGACGGCGAAGCTGCTCGTAATGGAAGACCGCCTCACCGAGCGCGTCATCGGCCAGAACCGGGCGGTCGTCGCCGTCTCGAAGGCGGTACGCCGGGGACGGGTGGGGCTCCGGGACCCAGGGCGGCCCATCGGTTCGTTCCTCTTCCTCGGCCCCACCGGGGTCGGCAAGACCGAGCTCGCGAAGGCCCTCGCCGAGTACCTCTTCGACGATGAAGCGTCCCTGACGCGCCTCGACATGAGCGAGTTCATGGAAAAGCACATGGTCGCCCGACTGCTCGGCTCACCGCCGGGGTACGTGGACAGCGACCAGGGCGGCTACCTCACCGAGGCTGTGCGACGGCGCCCTTATTCCGTCGTGCTCTTCGACGAGATGGAGAAGGCCCACCCGGACGTATTCAACATTCTGCTCCAGGTCCTCGATGACGGGCGCTTGACCGATTCCCGGGGACGTGTCGCTCACTTCGCCGACACGGTCATCATCATGACCAGCAACATCGGCGGTCACGACATCCTCGACCACGAAGGCACGGCGGAAGAGCTCGAAGAGAAGGTCGAGGGCGCCCTCAAACGCTCCTTCCGCCCGGAATTCCTCAACCGCATCGACGACGTGG
>JAFDCW010000516.1 GCA_019312705.1 Deltaproteobacteria bacterium | reverse complement strand
ACCTCGTCACCCCCGCGGTGGTCGCGTTCGTGGCCTACGCGTTCCTCGGCCTCGACGCCCTCGGGGACTCCCTCGCAGACCCCTTCGGCTTTGACGACGGTGACCTGCCGCTCTCGCAGATGAGCCGCATGATCGAAATTGACCTCCGCCAGGACCTCGGCGAGACCGACCTCCCGGAGCCCATTCGGGCCGTCAACGACGTCCTGCCCTGAGCCCTCGCGTTTAGATATCGACCCGCACGCCGACCTGAACCATGAACGGCCGCACCGGCCGGGCGCCGAAGGGGCGCCGAGCGGCGATGGGGCGGGAGTTGAGGATGTTTTCGAGGCGCGTGTAGAGGTAGAGGCGCTCGAAGACCCGGTAGCCGGCGACGACGTCGAGGAGCACGTAGTCGTCGGTCTTCGGCAGTTCGCCCCGGCTCGGGTCGGGGTCGCCGCCGCCAGCTTCCTCGCGCATGGCCCCGACGTAGGTGGCGCTCGCTCGGAGGTGCCAGGCTTCGCCGCGGTCGATGCCGACCTGGAGCTGGCCCTGATGCTGGGGCACGTAGGGGATCTGATCCCCGGCCTCGACGTCGCCGAAGGTGGGGTTCTGGGAGTTGAAGCTCGTCCGAAACTCCCCGTGGGTGAAGGTGTAGGCCAGGCGAACCGGGACCCCGAGGTCGTCGCCGAGGTCGAAGCGGTGCACGCCTGCGGCCTCGAAGCCGAGCACCGACGCTGCGCCGCCATTGAACTGCCGGTCGATGAGGTCCGGCGGACACCCCGTCGAACCGCCGCACTGACCGGTGATGTTTTCGTAGTCGTTGAAGAAGAAGATCAGCTCGCCGAGGCTGCCCGCGTCGGCGTCGTAGACCCGACCGCCGACCTCGTAGTTGATGCTCGTCTCGGGCTGAACCTCTTCGGGCTGACCCGGTGCGACGGGGCTGAAACCACGGTGCAAGCCCGCGAGGACCGAGACCTCGTCGGTGATGGACCAGTTGGCGCCGATGCCGGGGATGGCCACGGCCTGGTCCGTGCTGACCTCCCCCACGGTCGGGGCGGTCGGGTCGGCCGGGATCCGGCTTTCGAAGGTATTGTGAATCGCCTCGATCCGAATGCCCGGCGTCAACGTGACATCGAAGAAGGTGAGTGCGTAGACCGCGTACCCGGCGAACGCGAGGGACGTGCCCGTGTTGTCATCGATGGGCGTGCGGTCCCGGCCGTCGAGGACGAGCTGGAGGTTTTGCATCTGGTACCCCTGCTCCTGGTGGTCCCGGTCGATGCGGTCGTAGTGCAGCCGGACGCCGGCCTCGACCTCGTGGGTCACGGCCCCGGTCTCGAAGTCGAAGCGGGTCTTGGTCTGGACGCCTTGGGAGAGGAAGCGGCGGTCATTGTCGATGACCATCAGGTCTTCCTGGTCCTGGGCGGGGTCCTCGGTGGATGCCGAGTCTCGGGCCCCCGTGAGCACCTCGTAGAAGACGCGGTTTTGCGGGCCTTCGGGGTCGCTCAAAACGTCGAGCAGCTCGGGGCCGTTGCGGAACCGGTTGAGGCGCCGCCAGGAGCGGTCGAAGTCGTTGCGATAGAGGTCGGTGCGCAGCTCGAAGTCGTCGCCGGCCTGGAGGATGTGGGTCGCCGAGACGCTCGAGCGCCACCAGTTCATCTGGTCGAGCTGGCTCGAGGCGTAGCGGCGGTTGGGGTTGGCCTGGAAATCGGCGTCCGAGAGCCCGAGGTAGGTCTCGTTCGATTGCTCCCGCGAGTACCCGAGCTTCATTTCGAGGCGGTTGAAGAGTTCGTCGCCGGGGTCGGTCTGGAGGAACCCTCGCACGATGCCTTCGGTGCGCACGAAGCCCGTATTGAGCTGCCCGGCGTCGATCTCTTTGAAGCCCTCGGAGCCCAAGTGCACGCCGTCGAAGAGAATGCCGACGTGGTCGTTGCTGGTGCCGACCGTCACGTGCACGCGCCGGGAGAGGTAGCTGCCGATGGAGACGTCGATCTCGCCGGCGGGCCCCTGGGGAACCTCTCGGCTGATGAAGTCGTGTAGACTTCGACCCCGACCATGCGCTGCATCAGGGGGAAGTAGTAGGCCGCCGGGGCGGAGTAGGGGGCCGGGCCGAAGAGGATGCCGTCCTCCATCAGCGTGAGCTTCCGGCTCCGGTCCGATGTCACCCCGCGCATGCCGATGTTGGGGCGAAGCCCCCAGCCGTCCTCGGGACGCACGTAGACTCCGGTCACCTGGAGCATCAGGGAGTTTGGGTCGTCGTACGAGAGGGCCCGGAGTTGATCTTCGTCGAGCAGGCTGACCGACCCGCCACGGCGAAAGACGTCTTCTTCACTGATGGCGATGGTGAGCTCGCGGAGGTTGAAGAGGTCGTCTTCGAGCTCGGGGAGCACGTCGCCGTCGCCGTTTCCGTCGCCGTTTCCGTCGCCGTTCCCGTTCCCGTTCCCGTTCAGGGCGTCATCCGACTCTTCTTCCGTCATGTCGAAGAGGTCGTCGAGTTCCTCCTCATCGATTTCGTCCGTAGCGGATCCGTCGTCGGCTTCCTGGGCGTAGACCGGTGGCGTGCAGAGCAACGCCACGGCGGCGCTGATGACCGCGAATCGAACCGTTCCGTGTTTCTTCGCGATTGCCAAGAATCACCAGTTCTCAGCGTCAGTGGCATCGAAGCCGTAGGCGTCGCGGACGGAGTCTCGGGCCGCGAGCAGCGCTGCGTCATGGGCCGTCGTATCACCGTCGCACAGAACGGGGCTATCGCCGATCGCGACGTGCAGCGCGGCAAAATCGCTGCCGGCGTTCCAAGGGGACCTCGGGTTGTATTGAAACGAGAGCGCAAAACCCTTGAGTTCGCTCCAATGCTTGGCGTGGTCGGCGAAGGAATAGTCGTCGCCGCCGCACGTGCCGAGGTCGGCGCGCACATCGTTGATGTAGTGGATGACCGTCGCTCCGAGGGCCTCTTCCCAGGCGGTGGCGACGGCGTCCCGGTGGGTTCGGAGGGTCACGTTCTGGCTTTCGTCGAGCACCCCGCCGGCTTCGGTGATGACGGTTCGGCCGGCGACGAAGGCTCCGAACACCTCGGCCGTCAGGTCGGTCATCGTCGTCGACCCCGCGTCGCGCTTGGCGGCGTTGACCGAGGCGGACCAGTTGTATTCGGCGAAGACGTCGATGCACAGGTCGCCGTTCGTATCGTGGTATCCGCTCGCGTATTCGGGGCGACCGCCGGCTGCGCGGATCTCGTCGTCGGTATAATCGTCGTAGTCGGCGGCGGCCCCGAAGTAGCCGAAGGCTTCGTCCCAGGCGTGTTCGAGGGTGGTGGACGCCGCGCCGTCTTCGTGGGGCGTCACGTTGTCAGTGAGCAGGCCTTTGCCGTCGACGTCGTCGTCCAGGTAGTCGTCGGTGCCCTGGCTGAAGTGCACCGCGCCGAGCAGGTGTTTCTGAACGAGTTGGGCGAGGTCGAGGCCATCGGGGGTGACGTAGAGCGGAAGTGGCTCCCCGGCCGGCGTCGCGGGGCAGTCCTCGACGGCCAGGGCGCAGGCGCGGACCTGATTCTCGAAGGTCACGAAGAACGCGTCGACGAGGGCGACCGGTGAGCCAATCGGAGCTCCGGCGACCACGGATGAGTCGCTCCAACCGACGAACTCAGTCGTCCAGTCCTTGTGGTCGGTGACCGTGTCTTCCCCGGCGGTCTTTGCCATGAGATTGGCCGACCCGAGGTCTTCGAAGGTCATCTCGCAGGTCGCGTCCCCGTTCTCGACGAGGTTGGGCAGGGGACGGGTTCCGAGGTCCGAGCTGCCGCTTCGGTAAAAGGCGTTCAGGCGCGCGACGACCTCTCCCTCTTCGTCCACGTCGGTGGGGTCGATGGTTCCGTCGCGAACCCCCTCCGCGAGGCGGACCATCTCCGAGGCGAGGTCCGTGAGGAGGATCTGCCGCGTCGTTTGGCCGCCGTGGGAGACGCTCTCGGCGCCAGGCGTGAACCGGCTCTCGAAGGAATAGCCGGATCGCACTCCGGCTCCCCCGTCCGGGGCTACTGTGGAATCGTCGTCACAGGCTGCTGTGGTCAGGGCGAGGACCGTGAAGATCGCCACGACGATCGGTCCGCGAAGTGCCATCGATTGCTTGGATCTGTTCATTATTCCGTGTTCCGTCTATGATATTGAATGTCACTTTCAATATCAAATAGCGAGTTAGCACAGGCGTTTTAGCCCAGCCACAGAAAAGTAGAAGTCTCTAGTTGAAAGTGATTGTCAGTTTCGTCAAGCTCCAGTCAGTAGAGTTCATGGCCTCTTCCCCTCTCAGCTTCGGTCGCTCCCTCCGAGCGTCCTCATCTCTCGATGAGGGTTCCCATCGCGGGACCTGGCTCATCGGTGCCTTCGTGGCAGCGTCGCTCGCCGCCCACGGCATCGCCTGGGTCGTGCTCGCGATATTGCCATCGACCGGTCTCGCCATCGCCGCGGCGCCGATGACCGTCGAGTTCGAGCTCGCCGCCCTGCCGCCTGTCCCGGAGCCTGTCCCGGAGCCGATGATCGCCCCGGAGCCCGAGTTCGAGCCCGAGCCCGAGCCCATCCGAGAACCGGTGGCCCCGGAGCCCGAGAGTTCGCCGCCGCCCCTGGCCGAAGAGCCCCCGCCGGCCGCCCCGGAAGTCGCTCCAGAAGACGTCGGCGTGCATTCGGTCGAGGGCGGCCTCGCTGTCGCCGCGGTCGAGGCTACCGGAGACGGAGGCGGCATGCTCGCCGAGCCCGCCGTCGGGTCTCCCGACGGCGTCGAGGGCGGCACGGGTCCGGTCGTTGCTCCCGTCGCCGAGCCCGCCCCGTCGCCCGCACCGCAGGTCGACCATCGTCGCCTCGCTCGGGCGTGGATGGTCGAGGTCAACCGGGTGGTCATGCGCCGGGCGGTGCGCGACTATCCCCGAGCAGCCCGTCGCTCGCGCCTCGAGGGCACGGTCCTCGTCGCCATCGAGGTCGACGCCGAAGGCCACATCACCGGCGTCAACGTTCAGCGCGGCGCCGGGAACGAGACTCTTGACCAGGCCGCCATCGCCGCGGTCATGGCCGTCGGCGCCGTGCCGCCGCCGCCGGACATCTTCAATCGCCGCGGTCGTCCGCTGACGATGCCGATCTCCTATCGCCTTCGCTGAGTCGCGCTTCGGCCCGACGTACCCGTGGGCACTCGGGGTCCGGCCGGAAGGCATCGCCCCCCGCAGCGGCGACGACTCGGCACCCGCCCCGGCATACGGTCAAGTAGTCGCAGCTGGCGCAGGGCTCCGGCGCGCTTTCGACGTAGTCCCGGAAGCGCATGAGTGCGGGGGCGGTCTGCCACGCTTCAGCTGTTGTTGTGGCGTCGGCGGCCTCTCCGGCCGGTCTGTCGGGTCCGTTCGGGCCTTCCCAGAAGCTGCACGGCCGGGGCTCTCCGTGGGCGTCGAGGGTCATCAATGACCGTCCGGCCTCACAGCCCATGACGGCGAACCGAGCGAGGTCGGCCGGGATCGTCTCGCCGCTCGCAGCGAGAAAGGGCACCAGGGCACAGTCGATCCGCACAGCCATGGCATTCTGGTCGGCGAGGCGCCGGAGGTCGCTGCCGAAGGAATCCACCTGTCGGGGCGTGAGACGCCGGGCGAGGTAGTCCATGCGGCCACGCCCGGCAGGCTTCCACCGGAGGAGCTGGAGCTCGACGGCGCCGAGGTTGGCGGCGCCGTCTCCGATGCGCGAAAGGTGCGGGTAGTTCGTGCAGGTCAGCACCGTATTGATGCCGACGGTGATGCCCGCAGCTCGCAGGTGACGGATGGCGGCTTCGGCGCGTGAGGCCCCATCGTAGCCGCGCACGTCCCGGTAGAGCTCGGCGGGCCCGTCCCAGCTGACGTTGATCTGCGCGAACGCCGCCAGCTTCGAGGCGCCCTCGGCGTCGATGCCGAGGCCGCTGGTGGTCATCGTCGGCGCGAGGCCGATGCGGCGGGCGTGGGCCGCGACGGCCCCGATGTCTCTGCGCAGCGCAGCCTCGCCGCCGCCAAAGGCCACGGAGAAGACGCCCATCGCCCGGAGCGCATCGAGGCGGTCCGTGAGCTCGCGAAACGTCGGCTCGTGGCCGTCTGGCGTCGCGTTCGCGTAGCACCCCGCGCACCCCGCCGGACAGCGCTCGGTCACCGCGACGTGCACCTCGGTCGGGGCGGTGAGGACCGGAACCCCGAGGCCCGGGTCCGGCCCATCCCAGAGGGCGCCGCCGTCGACGCCGAGGTGAGAGGCGAATGCGCGGTCGACGGCGACGAGGGCCGGGGGAGAGTCGAGGGGCACGAAGGCTCCGAA
>JAFDCW010000515.1 GCA_019312705.1 Deltaproteobacteria bacterium | reverse complement strand
GAGGGCCTCTCTCGCTACGTTGGACGCTGCGAAGGGGAGGGCGTCTCGGAACTGGCGTTCCTGATCGGCGGCTCCTACGGCCTGCCCAAGGAGACGAGCCAGAAGGCGGACGTTCGCTTGAGCCTGTCGGCGATGACCTTGCCTCACCGTCTCTGTCGGCTTTTCTTGATGGAGCAGGTCTACCGCTCGTTCACCATATTGCGCGGCGAACCGTATAACCACTAGGCGCGGCGCAACCGGGGCGCACGCGGGGCGATAAGGGGCCCATGGTTGCCCTCCGTCGCCTCGCTCGTGATCTCGTCGACCTCCTCGCTCCGCCTCGGTGCCCGGGCTGCGATGGAGAACTCGTAAGCCTCGAAGAGGAGTTCTGTGGGGCGTGTGGGCCGCTCCTCGATGCAGCTCCTCGGGGTGTGCTCCCGCCGGCCCGGAGCGCGAGCCTCTATGTCTATGCGGGGCCCCTCGCCGATGCGATTCGCCGGGTGAAGTATCGACGCCGGACCGACCTCCTGGGGCCTCTGGCGCGACTGCTCGTCGGCGCGGTTCCGGCGTACGGGGGGCGGGTCGACGTCGTGGTGCCGGTGCCGCTACACCGTCGCCGCCTCGCTGAGCGCGGATTCAATCAAGCCGCGCTGCTGGGGCGGCCCTTGGCTCGGGCCCTCGGTGTTCCGTTGGTGGCGGGGCGCCTCGTCCGGGTGCGCCCGACGCCGCCCCAGGCAGAGCTCGCCGCGGCGGAGCGCCGCGACAACGTGCGCGGGGCTTTCGCCCTCCTGAGGCCTTTGCCCGACCGTGTGCTGCTCGTCGACGATGTTCGCACCACCGGCGCGACCCTTGCCGAGGCGGCTCGGACCCTGACCGACGCGGGTCACGAAGTCTTCACCCTCACCCTCGCGCGCGCTCCCCTCGGGGGGGATGACTGATATCTTCCGGCCGTGCGCTCGAACCTCGCTCTGCTGCTCGCGACCGTCTGTCTGGCTGGCTGCGGCGGTCCGTCCGGGTCCAGGGTCGCAATGCATGACCTCGCCGCTTTCACCATAGGCGTAGATGTCGACACGGAAACCCGGGCGGTCACCGACAACCTCACCTCGCGCGGGTTCGTCCTGGGCTCGTCGCAGAGCGGGGAGGGCTACCGCGCCTTCGGCGCCTCCCATCCGGACGGACGGACGCTGGTGCGCGTGGTCACCCGCGTCGGAATCGCCCTCGCCCTCGATGTTCCTGTGCATGAGCGCGACGACGCCATCCGACTGCGCACCGTCGCGGGCATCTCCGACCTCGTCGTGACGCGGGTTGACTCGGCCCTGGACCGGGAGTGTTCGGCCCTCCTCCGGCCGGCGCCCGATGGACGAGTCAAAGGCGTGCCCATCGAGCTCGACTACTTCGGTGACGGGGCTTGCGTCGAAGAGATCCGCGACCTCGACGAAGACGGCCACCCCGAGCTGCTCACGCGCCTATTTGCTGAGCGGGCCTTCGGTGATGGGGTTCCGGAGGTCCCCGGCGTTCTGGTTGCTCACGACGGCGGCTACCGGCGCGCCGGGCCGGAAGACTGCCAAGTCTTCTGGGACGGCGAGGAGGCCCGTCGTCGAAGCGAGACCGATGAGGCTCGTCGCGCCCTCGATGTCCCTCGGGCCTTGCGCATCGCCGCGGAGCTGGCGCTCCTGGCGCGGGGCCGTCACGGCTCCATGACGGCCCAGGTCATGGCCTTCGATGCAGCCATGGCGGGACTCGTTCTTTCACCCGAAGAGGCCCGGGGGGCCGGCGAGGCCCGTAGATACATCGCCGACGGATGGCCAGAGTAGGCCCGTCGTGGTAACCCGCCGGACGTCGTCTTGGGTAACAATGGGCAAGAAGAAGAAGAACAAGAAGGACCAGCCCGGGGAGCTGATGGTCTGCACCAACAGCCGGGCCCTCATGCGCTACAACATCGGGGAGCGCATCGAGGCGGGTATCGTCCTGTCCGGCTCCGAGGTGAAGTCCATGCGCGCCAAGCGCGCCGACCTCGAGGGCTCCTACGCGACCATCGACGGTGGCGAACTCTGGCTGCACAAGATGTACGTCGGCCCCTATGAGCAGGCTGGCCCCTTTGGTCACGAGGCCAAGCAAAGGCGCAAGCTCCTAGTGAAGTCCCAGGAAATCAAACGACTCATCGGCAAGCTCACGGTCCGCGGTTTCACCCTCATCCCGATCCGGGTCTACTTCAAGAACGGCTGGGCCAAGGTCGAACTCGGCCTCGCGAAGGGCAAGGACGTCGGGGACCGGCGGCAAGACCTGAAGAGCAAGACCGCGGTCCGGGAGGCCAGGGCCGCCGTCGATGCGGAGCGTCGAAGGTGAGCTTGGTGGTCGAGCTGCCGAGCGGCGTGGGCGAAGCGACACGCCTCGACGGCGAGCGCCTCGACTTCGTCTCGCCGACCCCCTTCGCTCCGGGGCAGCCGATTCGCATGACGGCGACCATCGGCGGCGGGACATTCGGCATCGAGGGCCGGTCGATGGGCAGCAAGCGTCGGGAGGATGGCCGCTTTGACGTGCGCCTGCGCTTGATGAGTACGGGCCGGGGCCGCCTCGAGCGCCTCGCCGCAGCCATCGGTTGACCCGATACGCGGAACGCACTTCAATAAGTACTTGGTGAAGCGAGCCCGAGGGCGAGGGGGACTGGATGGCGGACGACGAGCATGAGGACCGCGACGTCATAGACGCGCTCGGAGATTCGACCACCCGTCGGAGGTTCATCCAGACGACCGCGACCGCAGCCGCGGCGGTCGTGGTCGGCTGCGCGGGAGACGACGGCGCCGTCGACGCATCGGCGCCGGACACGGGCGTGTCCGATACGAGCGTGTCCGACGCGACGGCCATGGATACCAGCGTGACGGACTCGAGCGTTCCACCGGACGCCGCTCTGCCGCCGGTCGACCCACCGGAGATGGTTCCCGAGGCCTCGGCCCTTTTTGGGCTCGGTATCGCGAGCGGTGACGTGACCCACGAAGACGGCGTCGTATGGACTCGCTACACGGGAACGATGCCCCTCCTGGTCACCGTCTGGGAGATGAACGGCGACGTCTACGAGCGCACGGTCCTCGACGAGGCGGCGACTCCGGCCCCGGGGGGCTTCGTGCATGCGTCGGTGTCTGGGCTGAACGGCGGACGCCGCTATCGCTATGTCTTCTTCGTCATGGACGGAAGTTCGCGGGTCGGGCGCAGCTCCATCGGCCACTTTCGGGCTGCCCTCGGTCCGGAGCAGATGGAAGACCTCGTCATTGGCGCGTGTTCCTGCACCAAGAACGGTCGTGACTTCGGCACCCTCGAGCGGGCCGGCGAGCGCGCCGACCTCGACACCTTTTTGCTCCTCGGCGACACGACCTACAACGACGACGCCTCGAACCTCGACGAGCACCGGGCTCTATGGGCGGAGAACCTCGGCACCCCGGGCTACCTCACGACGAGGGCCGCCACGAGCGTGCTCGCGACCTGGGACGATCACGAAGTCCGCAACAACTTCGACGGGGAGGACACGGGCCTCGAAGACGGCCGGCAGGCGTTCTTCGAGAACCTTCCGCTGAAACGCGAC
This sequence comes from Deltaproteobacteria bacterium, assembly GCA_019312705.1. The sequence continues at coordinate 710 of JAFDCW010000515.1, read as the reverse complement.
AGCGCGAATCCAGAGCGCATGTGGAAGTCCATCCGGTGGGGAGCTACCGCGGAAATCTTCGTCCTCGACTGTCGCGGTGAGCGCCGACCGAGCACCCGGGGCACCACCGACGAGTACATCTCCCGGGCCCAGATGGACTGGCTCAAGGCGGGCCTCGTCCGGAGCCCCGCGGTCTTCAAGATCATCGTGAACTCGGTGCCCATCGCGTGTTTCCCGACCGCTTTCGACATCGCCCAGGACGACCGGTGGGAGGGCTATCCGCTGCAGCGCACGGAGATCATCTCTCACATCGACGACAACGCGGTAAGTGGGGTCCTCTGGGTTGCCGGGGACTTTCACCTCTGCAGCGCCCAGCAGCTCGACGATGCGGGTCAGCCCGGCGGCAACCAATCCGAAATCCTCGCCGGCCCCGGCGGCAATACCGGCAATCCGGCGACCTTCCTCCTTCGGGCCGACCGGCGCTTCGAATTCGCGAGCACGACCAACAACTACGTCACGCTGAATCTCCTGCCCCGGACCAATACAATCCGCGTCGCATGGATCGACGGCGACGGGAGCGTCTTCGAGACGCAGGAATACGTGTATTGAACTAGGCGGTCTCCGTCTCCGTCTCCGTCTCCGTCTCCGTCTCCGTCTCCGTCTCCGTCTCCGTCTCCGTCTCCGTCTCCGTCTCCGTCTCCGTCTCCGTCTCCGTCTCCGTCTCCGTCTCC
>JAFDCW010000514.1 GCA_019312705.1 Deltaproteobacteria bacterium | reverse complement strand
CTCCACTGACGATCCCATCGCCCAGGCCCTCGCCGCCCGCCTGACGATTTGGGTCTCCCGGGACGGCGAGCCGACCTACGCGCGCCATTGTCGCAACGCCCCGGGGGGATGCGAAGCGCGCATCGCGACGCTCGCCGAACTGCTCGAAGATGCCGCCGACCGCCACGGCCTCGACCCATGGCTCTTCGCCGCCGTCGCCGTGCGTGAGTCGATGTTGAACCCGGCCGCGATCGGCGCCCAGGGCGAGGCCGGCATCGTCCAGCTGCACCCCCGCGGCGCCGGCCACGACATGCGCTACGTCCAAGACGCGGCCTACCGCGAGGCGTGCCAGAGCCGAGTCGACGCTTGCCAGGGGCCGGTCGTCGAGCGCGGTGCCCAGCACCTCGCCGAGGCGATCGATGGCTGCGGCGGAACCCGCGAGGGCCTCGGCAAGTACGCCTCAGGACGCTGCGGAGCGGCGGCGACCTACGCCGAGCGAATGATGGCCGAGCGCGACCGCCTCGAGTCGTCCCAGCGCTGAACGCTCACAGGCCGAGCACGCCTTCCACCCGCTCCATCATCTTCACGCGGCGCTGGGTAATCGGGCTCGAACCATCGAGCAGCGCGTCGGTTTCCTCGAGGACCCGCTCGAGGGAGAAGCGCGTCACGTGGGAGTCCTTGGTCGCCGTGCCGCCCTCGACCGGCGCCTGCCACGCGACCATCTCGTCGCTCGCGCCTTCGAGCAGTGCGCCGAGGGCCTGCATGGCGAGGCGCCCGGCGATCGCCCGGTCCTGGTAGCTCGGCGAGCCGCCGCGGACGAGGTGGCCGAGGACCGTCGCGCGAATGTCGACCCCGAGGCGCTCCCCGAGGCGCTCGTCGAGGGTCCGGGCGAGCAAGGTCGCCGGCACCTTCACCCCCTCGCTCTTGATGATGAGCACCCGCTTCTTGTCGCGGCCCGGCGCAAAGCCGCGGACGATGGCCTCCTCGACGCTCTTCATGACGTCTTCTTCGCTGCGCCCCTGCTCCCGAAAGAGCACGGCGTCGGCGCCGACGGCGATGGCGCTGGCCATGGCGAGGTACCCGCAATCCCGTCCCATGACCTCGACGACAAAGGCCCGGCGGTGGGCCCGGGCGGTGTCGCTGATGCGGTCACAAGCCTCGACGATGGTATTCAGCGCGGTGTCGACGCCGATGGCCAAGCCGGTGCACCCGATGTCGTTGTCGATCGACGCCGGCATGCCCATGACGCGCAGCTTCGGGTGCTCCTTCGAGAGGAAGTGGGCCCCGGTGAGGGAGCCGTTGCCCCCGATGACGACCAAGCCGTCGACCGCGGCATCGGCGAGTCGCTTCGCCGCCTCGGCCCTGCCCTCTTCGGTACGGAACCGCGCCGACCGGGCCGACCCGAGGACGGTGCCTCCGAGGCTACCGATGAGGTCGAGGCCCTTCACGGCCGCGAAGCCATTCACGTCGCTGCGGTTGAGGTCACGGAACGACCCGTCCATGAGCCCATCGTAGCCGCGCTCGACGCCGAGGATCTCGACCCCGGCGGCGGCGCCCAATTTGGCGATCGCCCGAATCGCCATGTTCATGCCCGGGGCATCCCCCCCGGAGGTCAAGACCGCTACGCGTTTACCCATGGCGGGAGGGTAGACCAGGGGGGCACTGTCCGACGACCCCCCCGCGATCTCAGGGTCACGGGACGACGGTCGAGCAATCGGCGCTGCAACGGTCACCGCTCACGGTATTGCCATCGTCGCAGACCTCGCCGCCGTCGAGGATGCCGTCCCCGCAGGAGGGCACGGTGCAGTCGGTGCGGCACATGGACGGGGTGTTGGCGAAGGTGATCTCGACGCGAGCGCCCATGTCGAGGGAGGTGAAGACGCTGCCTTCGTTGACCCAACGGAAGTTGGTCATGCCGTAGCGGAAGGTCGGGTCGACGGTGACCGTGTAGTTGCCGGGGACCGGCACGTCGCCGACGATGGCGCCGTCGGTATTGGCCCGGAACCACCAGTTGCCCCGGTACCCCGTGGAACCGACCGGGAAGAACTCGATCGGCGCGTCGTCGGCGAGCGCAACGGACGTGCCCGCCGGGAAGCCAGCGATGTCGAAGACGATTTCAGCGGTGGGCTGGTAGACTCCGGTCGTGTCCAGGTCGATGCCGTGCACGATGAAGAGGCTCATCACGCCAGTATTGAGGTCGCGGTAGAGGAAGAGATTCGAGAGCCCCGCCTCCTCCCAGCCGGTGTGCGAACTGGCGCTGACCAGCCCGTAGAAGAACGTCGCCGGGGTGTACCGCTCGACCGGGGCCACGGCGACGCTGACGCCGCCGGACTGGGTCACGAGGATCGCCGGCCGGTCGTCGTTCGCAGTACCGAGGTCGCAGACCTCGCCGATGCCCGGCTCGAGGATGCCGTTTCCGCAGACGTCGACCTCGGCGGTGCACGACGAGGAGCATCCGTCACCGGAAGTCCTATTGCCGTCGTCGCAGGCCTCGGAACACTCCCGGCGCCCGTTGCCACAGCGTTCGCGCCGGCACATCGCAGAGCACCCGTCGCAATCCGTCACGCCGCCGTCATCGCATTGCTCCCCCGGGTCGGTGCGTCCGTCGCCGCAGCGCGGTGGGGGCGGCTCGATGGCGCACCTCGACGAACAACCGTCGCCGTTGACGCGGTTGCCATCGTCACATGACTCCAAGCACTCCAGGCGCCCATTGCCGCAGCCCTCGCGCAAGCAGACCGACGAACACCCATCACAGCTGCCGAGGTTGCGATCGTCGCACTCTTCCCCGGGGTCGATGCGCCCGTCGCCGCACTCGGGGGCCGGGGGCTCGACGACGCAGGAGGACGAACAGCCATCGCCGTTCACCACATTGCCGTCGTCGCACATCTCCATGCACTCCAGCCGGCCGTTGCCGCAGAGCTCGATGAGGCACCGGGTACCAGAACATCCGTCGCAATCGCGGGCATTGCCGTCATCGCACTCTTCCCCCGGGTCGATGAACCCGTCGCCGCACATCGGGATTTCGATGGTGCACATGGCGGAGCACCCATCCCGGGCAGTGGTATTGCCATCGTCGCACTGCTCGGCGCACTCGAGCACGGAGTTGCCACAACCTTCGGTTTGGCAGGTATTGGAGCAGCCGTCGCAGCTCGTCGCGTTGCCGTCATCACAGGCCTCGCCGGGGTCCCGGGCCCCATCGCCGCACCGAGGGACTTCGACGGTGCACATCGGAGAGCACCCATCTCCGGGGAGGGGGTTGCCGTCGTCGCACTCTTCGACGCAGTCGAGGCTGCCGTTGCCGCAAACCTCGGGCATGCACGAGGGTGAGCACCCGTCACAGGGCAGGCGGTTGCCGTCGTCGCAGCGCTCGCCGCGGTCCACGATACCGTTGCCGCAGACGCGGCTCTCGAACTGGCAGCGGCTCGAACAACCGTCGCCGGAGGTGGTATTGCCGTCGTCACAGGCCTCGCTGCAATCGAGGGTGCCGTTGCCGCAAGCTTCGAGCGTGCAGAACGGCGAGCACCCGTCACAGGACGCGCTGCCGCCGTCGTCACATTCTTCACCGGGGTCGCGGGCCCCATCCCCGCAGCGCCCCGCTTCGACCTCGCACACAGCCGAGCAACCGTCGCCAGGGCGATTGTTGCCGTCGTCGCATTCTTCACCGCACTCGTCGAGGCCGTTGCCGCAGGCCTCGACGGTGCACATCGGGGAGCACCCGTCGCACTCCACGCGGCCGCCGTCGTCGCATCCTTCGCCGGGGTCGAGCATGCCGTTGCCGCACGAGGCGAGCTCTACTTGGCAGCGAGCAGAACACCCGTCGCCCGGCCGCGTATTGCCGTCGTCACATTCTTCTCGGCACTCGATGACACGGTTCCCGCACGACTCCCGGGTGCAGCGCTCCGAGCACCCGTCGCAGGAGTTGGCGTTCCCGTCGTCGCACTCTTCGCCGCGCTGGATGACCCCGTCGCCGCAGCCCACGGTGACCACCTCGGCCCGGCAGGTGCTCGAGCACCCATCCCCGTCGATGAGGTTTCCGTCGTCGCACTCCTCGCCAACGTCGATGACGCGATTGCCGCACCGCGGCACGGATGAATCGACCCGGCTATCGATACCGCTGTCGATGGGGCGCGTGATGCCCGTGTCCGTGGCCCCGTCGACTCCACCATCGCCGCCGGGGGTGAGCCGAAGGGTGCTACGGCCGCAGCCGGCCGCCAGGAGAATCGAGGATGTTGCGAGGACTACGACCAGGCGCATGGGGTTCAGCATAACGGATCGAACTTGTCAGGGC
>JAFDCW010001100.1:766-2054 GCA_019312705.1 Deltaproteobacteria bacterium | reverse complement strand
GAGGGAAGCGAGGGCGGTTCGCTGGACCCCCGCTTCGTCGTCTTCGAGGGCGCGGGAGACCGCGGCCCTCGCATCGGGTTGATCGAAGCGGGCGAGGAGGGCCACGACGCCGCCGCGAATCCGGGGGTCCGGGTGACTCGCTGCTCTCAGGAACTCGGGGACTAGGCCGAGGGCGATCGCGGAGAGCTCCTCTTCGGCCGCGTTTCGTTCGGCGCTCGGCCAGTGCGCGAGGTCGTGGGTGAGGGGGCCGAGGGAGATGAGCGCTGCCCCCTCCCCGTCATCTTCGTTCCCGCGGAGCACATCGAGGGCGGCTCCCACGCGCTCGACCGGCCCCCGAAGGGCATTCGATGCGGCCTCGGTGAGTGCGTCCCGGGAGGCCGAAAGGTCGGTCGGGCCGAGCACCGCGGGCCCCGTCTCGAGGACGGTCGAGCGCACGTATCCCGCGGCGCTGCGTCCCTGGGGGAGCACGGCGAATGGCGTCGCTGCCCCCTCACCTTCCCCCGCGAGGTCGTGGAGCCCTTGGGCGGCAGCGCGGCGCTGCCGGGGGTCTTCATCGAAGAGGGCCTCCGCGAGGGCGTCCCGAGCGACCTCGTCCCCGAGCTTGCCGAGAGCCCCGGCGGCAGCGACGGCGACGATGCCGGTCCGGGTTCGAAGCATCACCACCAGAGGCTGCGCATAGGCCGGATCGCGGAGCTCGCCGAGGGCCCAGGCGGCCGCCGCCTGGACGTATACGCTCCGGTCGGATCGCAGGAGGCCTCCCAAAGCCTCCGCCGACGCGCGGTCGCCGGCGCGACCTAGGCCCAGGGCCGCAAATGCGCGCACGCTCGGATCGCCCCGGGAGAGCAGGCCGCGCATGGCGGTCACGGCTCCGCGCCCCCCCATCTGGGCCAACCCCCACCCGGCGACGGAGCGAAGGCGACGTTCGGGCCCCTCCGCGATGGCCAAGAAGCGCAGCGCGAGGTCCGGGGGAGCGATGGCGCCGGCGGCGATGAGAGCCGCGCTGCGCGTCCCCATGTCCCCGTCCCCCTCGGCCAGAGCCAGGAGAGGCGCCGCCGCGTTGTCGTTGCCGAGGTGCCCGAGGATGGCGACTGCGACCCGCCGCTGAGCAGGGTCGTCATCGGCGAGGGCTTCGAGGAGGGGCTTCAGGGCGCGAGTACCGAGGCGGCGAAGGTTCGCCGCCGCCTCGGCGTTCTCGACGCCCAGACCGCCGCGCAGAGCTTCGATCCAGGGCGAGGTGAGTCCGTCGTAAAGCTCCACGACGAGCTTCCGGTAGACGGGCCGCCGGGGA
>JAFDCW010001100.1:0-732 GCA_019312705.1 Deltaproteobacteria bacterium | reverse complement strand
AGAGGGAGCAGGTCCCCCTCGAGGGCCTCGAGGGTCCCGTCGCCGAGGTGGATCTGAATCGAGGCCCGGGCGGCCCTCGCGACGAGGTCGTCATCCGGGGAGGCGCGGACGACTCGGCGGAAGAGCTGGTCGGCTTCTGGCAACTCCGCCCGGGAGAGGTGAATCTCCGCCAAATCGAAATACGTTGGAAAGAGGCGCTCGTTCAGCTCGATCGCTCGCCGGTAACTCGCCATCGCCCGAGCATTGTCTTGGCGGGCCCGGTAGAGGTCACCGAGGCGTCGATGAGCGGTGGCGTCGTCGGGGGTCCGGGCCACGGCCTCCGCCGCATACCGTACGGCGTCTTCGTCGCGGTAGAGCGCCAGGGAATGCTCGGCCATGCGGGTGAGGTAACGCGGGGCGCGGCGAGGGTCGGCTTCGACGAGGCGCCCGAGGACCTCGATGGCGCCCGCGAGGTCACCCCGACTGGTCCGGACCCTCTCGAGGACCAGCATGCTCTCCACGTCTCCGGGCTCGAGGGTGATGATGCGAGAGAGAATCCGCTCGGCGTCGGCAGCCCGAGCCGGCCCAGACCGCCGATACGCCTCCGCCAGGAAGCGCCCCGCTTCGACATCCGGGGGAGCGCCGCGAAACCGCAAGCGCAACTCCGCAATGCGCTCCGCGAGCCTCCGGGATCGCGCCCAGATACCGACGATGCGCTGCCGCGCCTCCCGCTTGGCGGCACGGTCGTCCCCG
>JAFDCW010000513.1 GCA_019312705.1 Deltaproteobacteria bacterium | reverse complement strand
GCCCGCAGCCCACCGACGAGCACATGCAGCGCGCGTTCCTCGGGAGCGAGGTAGCGGCGAGCTTCCTCGGCGATGTCGTCGGTCGCCGCGAGGAAGCCCCGAGCCTCGCCGACGAGATCCCCCCGCGGCGGCCCCGCATCCGGCGGCGCCTCTCCACCGCGGAAGACCGCGAGGCCCGCCTCGTCGGCACGATGCTTCGCGGCGCCGAGGACCCGAGCGATGGCCTCGGCCCCTTCCACGAGGGCGTTGCGCCCGTCGGCGCGTTTGTCGCGATGGTCAGAGGCGAATGCATCGAGGGCGTCTTCGATGCCCACCTGACTCCGGCCGATCTTCACCTTGGCAACCGAGGCCGCCTCGAGGACGTCACGTCCCGGGGCGAGGGCAATGTCGGCGGCGGCCCGGGCGGCGTGAGCCCGAAGGGCAGCCTGGTTGATGTCGGCGAGGCCCCCTCCCCCAAAGGCGAGGGAGAGCATCTCGCGCACCTCGTCGACGTCCCCGAACTTCCAGTGGCGTTCGGCGACCGCCTCCTCGGATTCCGCGCCCTCGGCGCCGCGGAAACGCCGAACGCGCTCGATCGCTTCATCCCTCGAGGGCCCACCGCAGCCGCTGCAGAGGATTCGTCATCACATCCCGAACCGTACGCCCACGGCGAGTTCGACCCAGACGATAGGGAGTCGGTCCGCCGCGCTCAAGCGCAAACGCGATTGCAGAAGGGTGGTGAGCGCCCAGTGCTCCTCGAGCCAGAAGTCAGCTCCGGCGCCGACGGTCATGGTGACGGCGTAGGCGTCGTCCGCCGCCAAGCCGGCGACTGCCGGAAAGCGGCCATAGACGAACCCGGCAGCCAGGAGACCGTAGGGGCGCACCGCCGTGCCGCCGCCCACCTGGACCTTGAAGCGCAAAGGGTCGACTTCGAGGGTGTAGTCCTGCCGCTGCTCGTCTGGGGCCTCAGCGCCGAAGAACGTCGCGGCAAACCCGGGCCCGAGGGAGAAGCGGCGAGCCGGGCTGAAATAGATGTCGAGGTCATATCCGACGACGAGGGCGACGCCGGAACCGACGGCGGCCCCCGCATAGACCGCGTCACTCGAATAGAGGGGCCCCTCCGCCGCGGCGGCGCTCGTCCACGCGGAAATCACCACTAGAGCACCGACGGCGGGCCACGGGATCGCCATCGCGCAATTAGACCACAGGTCGAGGACGGAACCGTCGATAATGTCCACCGAGATGAGGCCAAGGCTGCACGCACTGCTTCTGCCCCTCGGGGTCCTGGGTGGCCTCTTGGGCGGTCCGGGGTGCTCACCGCTGATCTATCTCGCGTCCGGCGGTGGACCGGATGATGTTCAGCCCCTCGGCGTCGACGCACAAGTCCAGGGCACGACCGATGGCGGCCACGACGACTTCGCCCCGCGCTGCGCGGGCAATGAGGAGGCCCCCGACGCCGCCTACGCCCTCGAGGTGCCGCGCACGGGCCGGTACCTGATCGGAGTGCAGGCCGACTACGATGCGGTGGTCGCCATCTACCAAGGAGACCGCTTGCTCGCCTGCAATGACGATCACGAAGTCGCGAGGCGTGCGCAGGTCGTCGTCGAACTCGAGGCGCGACGTCGGTACATCGTCGTCGTCGACGGTTGGGGCGGCGACCACGGGGACTTCGAACTCGCGGTGCACGCCCGAGACAGCCGGAGCGCGGCCGGGGACCGCGGTCTCCGGCCCAACACCGCGCCACCGGCCGAGGACGTGGCGGCCCTCGAAGCCCGCTGTGCAGCGGCGGAGACCCTCGCCCCGGGGCGAACCGGAGGCGTATTGATCCCGTCAGAGTCCCATGCGGTGGTGGGGTGCGGCGCCGGTGGCCGGGGCCCCGAGGCGGTCTACCGGGTCGAGGTGGACGGCCCGACGCGCTTCGACGTCGAGGTCACCTCGGAGCTCGACGCGGTCGTAGAACTCCGGCGCGGTTGCTCGACCGACCACCAGGTCCTCGCGTGCGTCGACGACGCACCAGACCCGATGCACACCGGGCTCTCGGCGGACCTCATGCCCGGGGAGAACTACTTCCTCATCATCGACAGCTATGCGGTCGACGCCGGCGGGACCTTCGAGATCGAAGCCACGTTCACACCGCGCGACGGGCCCCAGGACAGCCCCCAAAGCAGCACCCAAAACGGCACCCAGAACAGCCCTCCGGACACACCATGACCCTCATGAAAAAGACGGCCTTCCTCGGCGCCGGCAACATGGCCGGCGCCCTCATCGGAGGCCTCACGGCGGGCAACGCCGCTCCCCGGGGGCCCGAGGTGTGGGCAACCGACCCCCGGGCCGAACGCCGACTCGAACTCGAACGAGATCACGGCATCCGGACGGGCCCAAGCAACACGGAGGCCGCGCGCTGGGCCGAGGTCGTAGTGCTGGCAGTCAAGCCCCAGGTCCTCGGAGCCGTCCTCGACGACCTCGAAGGACAGCTTCGCGCGGAGCAATTGGTCATCAGCGTCGCCGCCGGGGTACCCCTTGGGGCCCTCGAGGCGAGGCTCGGCCCCGCGCGCGTGATCCGCGCGATGCCCAATACGCCCGCCCTCGTTGGCGCCGGCGCGACGGCCTTCGCCCGAGGGACCCGAGCGACCGACACAGACGCGGCCACGGCTCGGGAGCTCTTCGAGAGCGTCGGCGTCGCCCTCGAAGTCGACGAGGACCGCCTCGACGCGGTCACCGGCCTCAGCGGCTCCGGGCCTGCGTACGTATTCCGCCTCGTGGAGGGCATGATCGCCGGGGGCGTCGCCGCAGGGCTCACCGCCGACGACGCCACGCTCCTCGCAGTCCAGACCGTCACCGGGGCGGCGCGCCTGCTCCGCGAATCGACGGACACCCCCGCACGCCTCAGGGAGAAGGTGACCAGCCCCGGCGGCACCACCCAAGCTGGCCTCGACCACCTCGCCGCCCACGATTTCCACCAGACCGTCAGAGGCGCCGTCACCACCGCCACCGAGCGCTCCGTAGAACTAGGCAAAGAAATCGCCGAGCTGATCCGCTAGCGATTGCCGAAGATGGCGGTGCCTACGCGGACGACGGTGGCGCCCTCTTCGACGGCGATTTCGAGGTCGCGGCTCATGCCCATGCTGAGACCGAGGCCCGGGGCGAGGTCGTCTCGGAGCTCACGGAGCCGGCTGAAGTAGGGGCGTGCCGCGGCGGGGTCTTCGGTCGCCGGGGGAACCGTCATGAGCCCGCGGAGGGCGAGCGCTTCATGTTCCCGTACTGCATCGAGGACAGCGGGAGCATCACCCACGGAGCACCCAGATTTCTGAGCTTCGCCTCCGACGTTGACCTGCGCGTAGACGTCGAGGGTCTGCCCCGCAGCGGCGGCGCGAGCGCCGAGGGCGTTGGCGAGGCGCTGCGAGCCTACCGTCTCGACAACTGCGCCGACGCGGACCACCTGTTTTGCCTTGTTGCGCTGGAGGTGACCGATGAAGTGAAACTTCAGGCCATGCAAGTCCGAGAGCACGTCGACCTTATCCACGAGCTCTTGCACATAGTTCTCTCCGAAGACCCGGTGCCCCGCAGCGTGAGCCGCGCGAATCGCCTCGGGAGGGTGCATCTTGGAGACCGCCACCAGGGTGACATCCGCCGGAGCCCGGCCCACCCCGACGGCCGCCCGCTCGATGCGCTCCCGAACCACCGCGAGATTCGCCGCGACTTCTTCATAGCTCAGGGCCATCGGCGGAGCGCTCCATGGTCTTCGAGGAGCACGATGACCTCCGCCGCGGGCAGGCCCACGACGTTGAAGTAGGACCCTTCGATGCCTTCGACGAGCCCCGAGCCGAGACCCTGAATTCCGTAGGCGCCCGCCTTGTCCCGCCCTTCCCCACTGGCAACGTATGCGTCGATGGTCTGTGCGTCGAGAGCACGAAAACACACCGTCGTATGCACGACGATGCTGCCGAGCTGGCCCCGCCCAAGTTGACCGAGGGTCACTCCGGTGAGGACCCTATGGGCTCGACCCGAGAGCCGCTCGATCATCCCGCGAGACTCCGCGGCGTCCCGAGGCTTGTCGAGGATGTCACCATCGACGACGACGGTCGTGTCGGCGCCGAGCACGAAGGGCGGTGGGCCAGCCTGCGCTAGGCTCGCCAGCACATCGTCGACCTTCTCCCCCGAGAGTCGACGCACATAGGCCTCCGGGCCCTCGCTGGGGCGCCGCTCTTCGGGCACACCGCTCTTCTTCACCTCAAAGCGGATGCCGAGGGTTCCGAGGATGTCTCGACGACGTGGAGACGCCGATGCGAGCACCAGGGGCGCGACCTGGTCTGCCATCAGGAGAAGGACTTGCCGCGCTCTTCGACGAAGCGCTTGTACCGCCCCACGTAGGAGCGACTGACCTGGTCCGGGTCGAGACGAAGGAACTTCGCGACCTCGGTGACGAAGCCCCGAACGTAGACAGGCGCGGGCAGAAGGTCGAATTCTTCTCCTTCGAGGGCCTTGAGGTGAGCCGCCCCGATCTTCGTACGCTGGCCAATCTCGCGGATGCTCACCCCCTGAGACTCGCGAACGGCCCGGAGGAGAGGCCCGGAAAACTCTGTATCGGGGGTGATGACCGGCGGCGGAGGCTTCGGTTCGTCGCTCTCCGGGAAGGACGGCAAGGGGTCCGGCGAAGGCTCGAGGGGAAAGACGGAGAGTTCGTAGGGACGCCGCCGCGCCGGATCGAGGAGCACGTCATAGGCCTCTTCGAGGCGGGCCTCGAGGGCGACTCGGCTGGCCCCGTCGAAGAGGCCGTAGCACGCCATGGATTCGCGGTCGTAGATTTGCCCGACGCGCTTGTAGGCCCGGCGAATCTCCTCGTCGGTGGCGCCCCGGTCGACCTCGAGGAGGTCGTGATGGCTCTCCGGCGGAACGTTT
>JAFDCW010000512.1 GCA_019312705.1 Deltaproteobacteria bacterium | reverse complement strand
AGCAGCCTGGCGAGGCCCGCGCTTTCGGAGACTTCGTCGAAGGCGAAACGGCCATCGTAGTCGCTGATCACCGTCTTGTTCGGGAATCGATCCGCGGTCTGATAGAGCAACCCTTGGATGATCTCGGCGCCCTCCACGGGCACGCCGTTCTGGGTCACCACCCCCTCGGCCCGCGAAAACAAAACGAGCCTCGAGAACGACTCCGGACCCAGGGCAACGACGGCCAGGAGAATCATCAAGAGGCCGAGGCCCGGGACGAGGAGGAAGAATACGCTCGCCCCGCCGAGCACCACGTCGCGACGAGATGTCATCGGGCCCAGGCGGGAGCTCTACTGGCCCATCGCCTCGAGGCCCCGACGGGCCGCGCGATTGTTCGGGTCGAGGGCGAGGGCGCGCTGCAAGGCCTGGCGGGCCCCGGCGGTATTGCCGGTCCGGTGCAGAGCCCGTCCGAGGGAGGTCAGGTAGCTCGAGTTCCGCGGGCTGAGCTCGACGGCCCGTTCATAGGCCGCCACGGCAGCGGGATAGTCGTTCATCCGGTATCGCGCGGATCCGAGGCCCATGAACACCCCGGCATTTCGCGGGGCGACCCTCGCCGCCCGCTCGTAGGCCGCCGCGGCTCCGGCGAAGTCACCGCCGTTCCAGTGCTCTCGAGCCTGGGCGCGGAGGGAATCGAGATCGTTGCCGGCGGCGGCGGGGCGCTCTCCGCGGTCGGTCCCCTCGGAGCCTCGGTCCGAACCTCGGTCCGATCGATCATCGGCCGCCTGGGCCTCGGGGGCCGGCTCGGGCTCGACAACCGGCTCCGACGGGGCGATGGGCTCCGCCTCGACGACCGGCGGGGCGGCCTCCACGGCTTCCGCCTCTGGGGCTAGCCCAGGATCGGCGACCAAGGGCGCGATTTCCGGAGCCACGAAAGCGGGGATCGGATCGGCAGCCGGCGCGAGGGCGCCGGGGCCATCGAGGGCCTCGCCGGTGAGAGCGGCAAACTCCTCGACCTTGCTGGTGAGGAACCAATAGGCGCCCCCGACGACGGCCGAACTGAACATGCAGAACCCGACGAGCAGCACGCCGAGGATCATCGGCAGCTTGCTCTTCTTCTTCACGGGAGCAGCGTAGGGCGCGGAATCTGGTACCGCCTGCGGCATGCTCGGCACCGTGCCGGGTATCGCACCGGCAACGCCTTCGGTCATGGTCCATACCGACTCGGCGGCGGCGATTCCGGGGGTGGTCGTGGCGCTCTCCGCAGCAGCGACCGCGCTCGCCCCAGCACCCGGTTCGGAAGCTTCATCCGCGGACCGGGCAGGCAGGCCCTCGGCGAGAGCGGCTTCGATCGCGAGGCGCTCGTCGGCCTCGGAGCGTTCCATCGCCGTCGTCTCGGCGAGGTCATCGTAATCCAGGTCGCCACGACTCCCGGTCGCGGCCGGCGTGACCCCGGGTGTCTCGGCGGCAGATCCCTCGGGGGACGCCTCGATGACCGGCGACTCGACATGCTCGAGGTCGAGGGCGTCGAGCTCCTGGGTGGAGTCCGCGTTCTGGATTTTCTTCTTCAGTGCGTCCGCCGGAGGAGGGGGCGGCACGCTGCTCTCGCGCTTGCCCTTCGCATGGGTCGCGGCGCCGGCCGAGGCCCCAGGAGGAGGCGGGGGCCTGCTCGCGGCGTGGCTCGGACGAATCGGCTGGTCGGCCGGTGGGGGCGGCGGTTTACTGGGCTCGTGCGGCGCTGCTGGCATTCCCAAGATCGTCACCTTGCTCTGTGGCGGACGAAGCGTGCCAGAGCCCTTGCTCGAGGTCGCTTCCGGAGTTGTTACGGTTTCCGCGCTAGCATCGAAGGCTGCCGTTGGCTCCCTCGAGCCCTTGCTCTGGGACAGGAAAGGCTCGATGACGCGCCTCGACTGCTGGGCGGAGAAGGGGCGCTCGCGGGGGTCCTTGGCGAGTAACTGAGTGATGAGCTTCTTCACGCCCGTGGGGGCATCGGCGGGGGCCGGCGGCGCGGTCTCTTCGGCGTGGGCGCGAAGCAGGACGGCGACGTCGTCGTCCTCGAAGGGCGGTCGACCCTCGAGCATCTCGTAGGTAACGACACCGAGGGAGTAGAGGTCGCTCCGAAAGCTCACCAGCTTGCCGGTGGCCTGCTCGGGCGAAATGTAGCCGGGAGACCCCGCCACGTCGAAGGCATCCTCGGAGTCGATGCGCGCGGCGACGCCGGCATCGATCACGACCACCTTGGGAAGCCCCGACGGCTGCGGCTGCACCAAGATGTGGCCAGGCTTGAGGTCGCGATGGAGCAGCCCCGCGCGGTGGAGTTCGTCGAGGGCACCAGCCAGCTGGGCCGCGATCGATAGGGCCTCGCCGGTCGCGAGGCGCCCGCCCCGGGCAAGGCGCACACGCAGCGAGACTCCGTCGACCCACTCCCGGAAGAGCCAGATCGACCCGGCGGCCTCCCCGGTGACAGCCGGGAGGGCGAGGTTGGCGTTGGAGAGCGTGGTCTGCTTCACGAGCTCGCGCTTGAGGCGCTGGCGCTCGGTCGTGCTCACCCCCGACTTGTTGCGGAGAATCTTGAGGATTCCCCGGCGACCGGTCGGCTTGTCGTCGGCCAGGAAGAGGTCGCCGGTTGCCCCCCGGGCGAATGGCGCGACGACCGTAAAGCGCTCGCTCAGCTCGGCGGCGATCGCAGCAAATGCATGCTCCTCGCCCTCGCGCCCGTCGCGCGGGCAAGTCGTCTCCGGAGCATCGAGGGCGACGCGGCAGAGGGGACAAACGAGCATCTTGGTAGACATCCCCGGGTCGAAAGAAGGAGGAGCGTAGGTCGGTACGCGTAAATCGGTCAACGCCGTCGATTCGAGTTGCATCATGGACTCCCCAACCTCCCCGAGCCTTGGCGACTCCCCGCGATGCGGGCTGGTAGTAGCTCAGACCACGTGTACGGCAAGGGCTTACTGGATCTTCCCAGGCCCTTTGCAAGGGCCCCCGGGGGGGGCCTCAGCGGTTGCCCGGGCGGCGGCGGAACCCTGCGGAAATCCAGGACAATCCTCGAAGGCGCAGGAACCGCCGGGACCGCTGGAGCCACGGAAATCGGGAGAGGCCCAGCTCCGAGGCCAAGAGCACGAGGGCGGCGCCGTGGGCGACGACCGCCGCGAGGGGTGTGGCGACCCACACATGGTCCCGAGCCCACCCGGCGATCGGAGCATAGGTCGCGAGAATTGCAGCACTGAACACCAGCCCCGCGCCCCGCCCCGCGGCCGCCTCGAGGGGTAGCAGCCAGAGCAGGTACCAGGGGTGCAGTTGCGGAGCGAGCAGCAGGACCGCGAAGACGATGGCCCGAGTCGCCCCGAGGGGCTCGAAGCGTGCGTAGAGGAGAAGGAACGCGAGGGCGAAGACGAGCAGCAAGGCCGTGACCCGGGCCAGCATCGACGACACGTAGGAGCGCTCGAAGATGGTCCGACTCGAGGGCTCCTTCTTTTCGGCGAGCTGGGTCTGCCAGGGGTCGAAGGGGGTGCCCATCAGGGCCGTGACGACGGGCTCGAGGCCGGGAAGGCGGATTCGGCCCTCGGCGCTCCAGTTGCCTTCGGCGACGTGGTCGACGACAGCGCCGGCGCCGGCTTCGAGGGCGAGGAAGAGGCCGGAATTCCCGCTCCACCGGCGGGCGTAGTGGCCGACTCCGGGGGCCGCATCGCTCCCCCGGCCGGCAAAGAAGATGGGGGCGGCGACGGCGGCGGAGAGGGCCAGCGCGACGACCGCGGCCCGACGGCTCCGGAGGGCGACGAGGGGCGCGACGACGAGGCCGATGAGCTTGGTCCCGGTCGCGACAGCGACCGCGACGGCGGCGAGGCCTCCCCGGCCGCGGACCAGGGCGAGGGCGAAGGCGGCCAGGGCGAGGCCCGCGACGACGTCGACGTGACCGCCGAGGGCGCTCTCGGTGAGGGCCAGAGGATTGAGGCCATAGAGCAACGCGGCGCGTCCGCCTCGGTCGCCTCGACCTCGAGACTTCGAGGTCTTGACCGTCTCGACCGTCTCGCGCGCTTGGGGTGCCACCGAGGCCGCCAAGCGGGCCACGAGGGGGATCGTCCCGAGATGAGCGACCAGGGCGAGGGCCTTGACCGCCCAGGGAGCGTAGTCGATGAGCGATGCGACCCAGAAGAAGAGCTGAGCGAAGGGCGGGTAGATGGTGGGAACCTCGGGGTTGTTCACGTGCCCATGGAGCTCGTCCCGGAGACCGTAGAGGGCCGGGTCATCCGGCGCGTAGAGGTACGGGTCGATGCCCTGGCCGAGAACCCGCAGTGAAGGGGCGGCTACCAACACCGCCCCGGCCCCCGCCGCGAGGCCCACGGCCCAACGGACCGAGCGCGTCTGATCACTCGGCAGGGCGGCGCCGAGGAGCCCCGCATAGGGAAGGAACGCGAGGGCAATCACGAGGGCGACGACCGCCGGCGACGCCCCGAAGAGAGCCCCCAAACCAGCCCCCGCGACGACGAGCGCAGTCAAGGATGCAGCCGACAAAGCGCGCGCCATGTCCTTCTCTAGCGCCATTGGCGGCGGGAGGTTACTGGCAAATGCAAAACGGCCGCCGATCCCAACGGGACCGACGGCCGGCGTCACGGCGGCCCTTGCGGGCCGGAGCGAAGTGCTACTGAATCGGGAACGTGAGCAGCGTTACGCGCTGCTCAGGGGCGAGCACGTAGTTGTAGGCGCCGATGATCTGGCCGCCCACAGAGACCGAGACCGTCGCCGTCGTCGGACCCGCGTTCGAGTTGCACTCTCCATAATAATGGAGTTCTACCTGGTAGTTGCCGGCAGGCGGGTTGGGGCTGGCCCAGTAGACGTTCTCGACGGTATTGCCCTGGTCGTTGGCGCGGCATGCACCACGACCGTCGTGGTCGAGGTGGCCACCGGACGCGACCTGGGTGTTCCGATAGCTCACCACTTCACCGGCAGGGTCGGTGACGTAGAGATCGATGTCCGCGCCGCCCTCCCAAGCGAGGGTGATTTGGATGTTGCCCGACGAGTAGCCGCAGCCTTCGTCGATCTGACCGTTGCAGTTGTCATCGATGCCGTTGTTGCAGACCTCGGCGGCGCCTTGGGTGCACGAGGTCTCGATGACCGTCACACCCTGGGCGGTCTGCGGTGCCTGTGCCTGCACGACCACCGCCCCCTGCTGCTGCGTCGGGGTGCCCTGCTGAACCGTCCCGCTCGCTTGGGCCTGAGGCGGCGGCGGGGTGTGAATGGTCGCGCGACCGCGGTAGTGACAGCCCCAGGCCGCGAGTAGCGCGGCAGCGAGGGCGGCCATGGTGAACAAA
>JAFDCW010000511.1 GCA_019312705.1 Deltaproteobacteria bacterium | reverse complement strand
CTCCTGATGAGAGAGCTCCGGGAGGATGCGCTTGATCGCGACGTAATAGCTTTCCCCGGTCTCGAGGACGGCGCGGGTTTTCCACACCTCCGCCATGCCGCCGGCTGCCAGCCGCTTGACCGGTTCGTAGCGCGTCGGCGCTCGCCGGAGCTTGGCCGAAAAACGGGTCTTGCGCGGTGTCACCATACGAAGTCGGACTCTCAGCGTCGCAAACGCCGGGAGCGAGGTCAATCCGGGCCCAAAAGAGGCGCAACGGCGGCACCTGCGCCTCGAATCGCGGCCGCGAGAGCAGCACCGCGACGACCGTGGTGCCCAACGGACACCGGCTCCTCGGTGTCAGCCTCCATTGCATTCCCCGCGATCGTCCCGTCCGTCAGGAACGCGGAGAAGAGCGCTTCTCCGGCCATGGCCACTGCCCGGAAGACGGCCTCGTCGGTCGGCGGCGGGACGCGTGGATAGGACAGCTTGAGCAGCGGGTCGAAGCGCTCCCGGTAGTCGGCCGAGGCCAGGACGGCGAGCACGTAGGCCATGACCTGTCGCGTGGTGGGCGGCCCGTCGAGGCGGGCGGCGAAGGACGCCAGCACTTCGGGGTCGAGGTTGTCTTTCCCGTCTGGGTCACGGGCCGGAAAGGCGCGGGTCCGACACGACGACCGGGTGGACAAGAAGCAGTTGTCCGGGATCGCGGAGACCACGCCGAAGTGGTTCCAGGGCAACTTCCCTCGGTCCTTGCGCACGGTGACCAGGATCGGCCCTCCGTAGCGAACGGCGGCGAGGAGTCGTGGCCGCGGCCGATGGCAGAACGGCGCAATCGGCGCGAAGAACCGGCCTTCGAAGGGCCGGTAGGCGATCGGCGCGATAGCGGAGTCGGGATCTCCCTCGAGGACGGCACGGACGCGCTGGCGGGCGACATCAGGATCGTAGTGGCCCTTCGCGACTAGAGCGGGAGCGAGGGAAGAGTCTTCGGAGAGGCCCGCGGCGTCTTGGGCATCTTGGGCGCCGTGCGCTCCATCGGCGAAGCGCGTGAGGCGCGCTCGAAGTCGTTCGGGATCGTCGTCGATGACCGCGGCGTCCCTATTGGTCTGCACACCCTCAGCATGGAAGCGGAAGAGTTCGTCGAGGGAGGGCCACCCCTCGTAGCGAGCATCGACGATGGTCGGCTTGAAGAGAAACATCGGTCCGGCCGCAGCGACACGCGCGAAGGAGACCTGGCTTTCGGCGAGGGCGTGCAGCTTGGCCGCGCGGGTGCCGGGGATCGAGGCGTGACGGGCCCGTGCGCGGCGGACACCAGGAAGCACGTCGACGGGCCGCGTAGGCAACCGATGAGCCACGGTGAGGGCGACGCTCGGACGTACTCCAAAGACGTTTTCGTCCTTTTCGCCCGTACGGGAGAGCAGCGCGCTGCCTCCGAGGTCCACGATATCGACGCCGTCGAACCACCGCACCATCGCTCCACGCATGCCTCGGTGCACTGGACCGTCGATGAACGAGCCGTTGGTGGTGAAGCCGAGGACCCCGCCGCCGCCCCCGCCCCGGACCACCTCGCAGGCCCAGCGCACGAAACGCACGTAGTCATCGGAGAGCACCCCGAGCTTGCGCTCGTCGAGACGACGTCCCTCTTGGTCGCGGCGAAAATCTTCGAGCAGGGCCTCGGTGGCCTGGGCACCTCGGTTGGCGCTCTTGCTCGCCCACGGAGGATTGCCGACGACCACGACGACGGCATCGGGCTCGAGGTGGCCAAATGGCGTGAGACTGGCCAGGGTATCGCCGACATCGAGGTCCAAGGACCACCCGGCGCCCTCGGCAGCCGGCCCGAGCACCTCCCGCGCAACCTGCACCGCCCCTTCGTCCACGTCGAGGCCGACGAAGTGGCCCGGGGCCCCGCGGCGTCGCCCGGCGACGGTGAGGGCCGCTGCGAGGAAAGCGCCAGGACCACATGCGGGGTCGACGAGGGCAACCCGGGAGTTCGCGATGCCTCCGGCGAGGCCGAGGCGCTCCCTGAGGGAGCGGTCGACGGCCGAGACGACGTACCGGGCAACCTCCGCCGGCGTGTGCACGACCCCCCGCTCGCGCCACGCCGCGTTTCGCCCCCGGAGGGCGGCATCCCGATCCGTCCCGGCATTGGCGACGGCCTCTTCGACGGAGCTCAGACGCGGCATCGGCCGGATGATATCCGAAAGTCTGGCCGTGGGCGCCAGCGTCTCGGCGGTGAAGGTCCGCGCCCACCGGGGCTACGGGCGCCTCCGGAAGAGCCTGTCCGCCGAACGGCCGATTGGCGCTAGCCAAAAAGGCAAACGCGGCGTACCCGGGCAGCGCCCCTGATTCGCTGCGCCGACGTTGGTCCGCCGGACGCACTGCCCAAAGTCCGCGCCAGGGCGGGTCTGTACAGAGCCCTCCGGCTCCGCCGCAGCAGACCCGCGAGGCGTCTCCCCGTGTGAGACCTCTCAAAGAGAAGCCCGGAGGACGCCCCAGGGGGCGCACCTTGTGCTACATCCGGCCCGCTGGCGTCGGTTCATTGCTTCCCTAGCCCGCCTAAAAGACGCGGAGTAGGGGAGGAAAGCCGAGGTCGAACGTAAGAACGCGAGAACACGCCCCGATGGGGTGGCCTTGAAGCCGCGACGAACGAGTCGGGCTCGAGGGACTCACCGAGTGGAGACTTTCGAAATGAACGCGAAAACAACGACCGCCGTTCTAGCCGCTCTGGCCTTCGTCGCGATCGCGGCTCCGGCCAGTGCCCAGTGGGGAGATCCCGAGGGCGGAGACAACTGGGAGAGCCCGCAGGACCAGCAGCAGCCGCCGCCGGACCAGCAGCAGCCGCCGCCGGACCAGCAGCAGCAGCAGCAGCAGCAGCAGCAGCCCCCACCGCAGGGCTGGCAGCAGCAGCAGCAGCAGCAGCAGCAGCAGCAGCAGCAGCAGCAGAGTCAGGAGCAACCGCCGACCTGGGGTGAAACTGACCCGAACGCCGCTGGCGCGGGCGGAGCGACTGGCGACGACCACATCGACGTCGCCGTCGGCCACCTCGGCGTAGGTTTCCTCGGCACGGCGACCGTGCCCATCGGCGCAGCGTTCGGCGGACTCGCGGAGCCCATCCAGATTGCCGCCCCGACCATCGGCGTTCGTTACTGGCTCTCGGAGATGATCGGCCTCGACGTAGGCCTCGGCTTCGGCTTCCAGCAGAACTCGGGCACCCTCGACTCCCCCGACGTGCTGGTGAGTGGCAATACCAGTTCGGGCTTCGCGTTCACCCTCCATGGTGGCCTGCCGATCGCGATCTTCCACGCGAAGCACTACAAGTTCAACATCATCCCCGAGCTCGACCTCGGCTTCGGTTCGGGCACGCTCTTCGGGGCGACGCCGAACGAGGACATCGAGCTCAAGGGCTTCTCCTTCGAGGTCGGCGCCCGCGCCGCCATCGAGCTTCACTTCGGCTTCATCGGCGTCCCGGAGCTCGCCCTTCAGGCCGGCGTGGGCCTGAGCTTTCTCTTCTCGTCGCGCAGCTCGGAGCACACCTTCGGCGACCCCCGCGGCTCGACCGTCAACAGCGAGAACAGCATCGACCTCGGCACGCGTTTCAACAACGACGAGCCCTGGGACATCTTCGTGTGCAACCTCTCCGCGCTCTACTACTTCCGCTGAAGTAACAAGCCCCAACGACGGAGCCGGGCCCTCGGGGGCACGGCTCTTTTTGTTTGTGATCCCGGCCTCTTGACACCGTTCAGCGGGTGACCCAGAACGACCCCGCCCCCATGGACATGCCTGCCCAAGAGCACCCCTACGCGCGCTTCATCGAGCGCGTGAACAAGCCCGCCCAGTACCTCGGCGGCGAGGCAGGCGAGCTCCGAAAGGATTGGGACGGTGCCCGAGGCCGCATGTGCCTCGCGTTCCCGGACCTCTACGAGGTCGGCATGAGCCACCTCGGGTTCAAGATCCTCTACGGCGTGCTCAACGCCCACCCGGACCTGCTCGCCGAGCGCGCCTACGCGCCCGCCCTCGACATGGAAGCCGCCCTCCGCGAAGAGCACGAACCCTTGCGCTCCCTGGAGAGCTGGCGCGCCCTCGGCGATTTCGACGTCGTGGGCTTCTCACTTCAGTTCGAACTAACTTTCACGAACATCCTCACGATGCTCGACCTCGGCGGCATCCCCCTTCGGGCGGAAGCACGAGGCGAGGACGATCCACTGGTGGTCGCCGGCGGCCCGGTCGCCACCCACCCCGAGCCCATCTCCCCGTTCCTCGATTGCTTGGTCATCGGCGACGGCGAAGAACGCACCCCGGAGCTGGTGCTCCTGTGGAGCGAGCTCAAG
>JAFDCW010000039.1 GCA_019312705.1 Deltaproteobacteria bacterium | reverse complement strand
GGATCATCGGCGTCCTGAGCTTCGTCACTTCGACAATGTGCGACAACCGAGTGACGGGGCTCGCCGGCGTGTCCCAGCACAGCGCCATGATCGCGGAGGCGCTCATGTACGTCCCGCCCTGCATTTCCAGCCCGGAGCGGTGCAACGACGTCGACGACGACTGCAACGGCATAGTGGACGACGGTTGTGGCGAGCTTGGTGAGCCGTGCACGCTGGCCGAAGAGTGCAGGTCGGCGCGGTGTGAGAGCGTCGCCGGCGAGATGCTGTGCACGGCGGAGTGCGACCCCACGCTTCGCGACGCGTGTGAACCGGGCCTCGCGTGCGAAGCGGACGCGTGCGGTACCGGGCGTTGCGTCCCGGCCGGCGCCGGCGCGGCCGGAGACGAGTGCTCGGCGCGCGCGGACTGTGGGTCAGCGCGGTGCGTCGCTTCTTCTGGCGTGTCGCGTTGTGGCGAAGCCTGCGTGCCCGAAGGCGCAGCGTGCGCCACCACACTCGTCTGCGAAGCGCCGGACGGCGTGTGCGGCACATGCCTCCCCGAGGCCCTCGCAGTTTCGCCGCGCCTCTTCGGCGACCCCTGTAACGACGGTGCGCGGTGCGCGAGCGGCGCCTGCGAAGCCGGCCGCTGCTCGCGCGCATGCGACTCCGCCGCCCCTTGCCCGGATGGCTCTCACTGCCGCGGCGCCATCTGCATCCCCGGAGGGCTCGGCGGCGCCGGCGACCGATGTCAGACGGAAGAGGACTGCCGCGCATCCGCACCGTCGTGCGCCGAGCCCGAGCAACTCTGCGCCGTCCCGTGCAACGAACTCGGGCGTTGCGCCGTCGGCTTCGAGTGCGTCGCGGACTCGTGCCTCCCACTAGGCGCGGCGCTCGGCGAGACATGCGTCGCCTCCTCGGAGTGCCGGTCGGACCGATGCGAGGGTGGCGCCTGCACACGTACCTGCGACGCCGCCGACCCGTGCGCCGCTGGCTTCGAGTGCGCGGACGCCGGCGCGACCGAGTCGCTATGCGTTCCTGGACGTGAGAGCGGAGGCTGCTCCACGAGTGCCTGGAGTGACACCGGGACCGCGGGCGGTACTCCCGGCGCAATCCTCGTGGCGCTGCTGTTGCTCGCTCGCCGTCGGCGCCCTGGCGTATTCGGATGACACGGCGAGGTCGAGCGCCAGCGAAGAAGAGCCGTCAGACGGGAACGGAAACGGGTACGGAAACGGGTACGGAAACGGGAACGGAAACGGGAACGGGAACGGGAACGGGAACGGGAACGGGAACGGGAACGGGAGTGGGAACGGGCAGATAGCAGCAACCGGCTCTCCGTTCGCATCGAGGGCCTCGAGCACGACCTCCGCCTGTCGTCCGTTCGAATCGAACGAGATGATCCGCAGGGACTACCCCCCCGTGCTACGCCGATGCCCTCAGTGCCGCCTCCGCCGCACACCGAGGACCAGGGCCGCAAGGCAGAGCGGCACGGTGCCGGCACCGGGCACGGTGCCAACAGAACAGCCACCGTCCACGGCCGAAGGCGCCCTCCCCAGGGCTTCGCGCCGTGTGACGGCTGCGGTCGTGGCGCCAGTCGAGGCGACGGTTGAGGGCGACTGCTCCGAGGCCGCATCGAGGACGGCCACGGTCGTGGATGAAGGTACGCCGCCAGGCGCCGCGGGGCCGGCGACGGGCGCGGCCGTATCGTGCACCAGCGATGCCTCGACCCAGCCCTCCCGGCCAAAGAGGTCCCGCACCCGGACCCAACCGTCCCGGCGGTCGAGTTCGCGGAGCAGGAAGCCGACTTTGATCGACACCGCCTCGTCGTCGCTGACGTCATCGGCTCCCGGTTCGTCGCGCAGCGTGCCCTCCCCCGTCGCCCGGAGCTGAAAGCGCCCGAGCAGCAAGTCGTTTTCGCGGCGCTTCGTGACGAGCACGTTGGAGATCAGCTGCTGCATCGCGAACGCGCCGGCGACCTGGCCGACGCGCACGTCGTCGAGGCCCTGGGAGCGAAGCTCGTTCATGTCGCGGTCGTCGAGGCCGAGGTCCCGAGCGAAGGCGCTACCGCGGGCCCGGTCCCGAGCCGAGGTGAGGCGCGACTGCTGCAGGTAGAAGTGGCTCGTCGTATGCAGCACGCGCCCTTCACCTGCAGGAAACGTCACGGCGATCGCCGCCTGCCCGTAGCGTCGGCGCATGGTCTCGCTGCTCAAGAGCACCTCGACCCGCCGCGTGTCGATGACGCGAATGGGATAGCTCGATGATTCGAGCCACCACCGGAGGGTGTCATCGGTGGCCTGCACGTGCTCCATGAACGGGTGGTCGTCGCCCACCACCTCGACGGGCACCACGTCGTTGCCGGTCTCGCGGCCGGAGCGTCGAATCGTCTCCGGGAAGGCGCGCCCGGCGAGGCGCAGGGCCCAGTCCGTGGTCACGAGGAAGCCGCCGGTCTCGACGAAGCGGCGCAGCTTCTCGACGCCGCGGCGGCCCACATTCCCCGGGCAGTTCACCATCACCGTCTGGGTGCTCATCAAGGGCAAGCGCCCGACGAGACGCGGCGGCAAGACGACATGCTGCATTTCGAGGGCCGTGAGCACGTCCTGCACCCGGTCGAACTCACCCCGCACGACGATCACCTCCGCCTCCCGGGCGGCGTCGAGGAGGGCGAGGTCCCGGGGCCGGCTCCGACTCATGCGCCGACGAACCAGAGCGGACGCGACCGAGTTCGCGGTGCGCATCTCCTGGGTGCCGAGGGCACCGGCAGCGTTTCCGTCGCTCCGGCGCCGGGCCCGGGCCGGCATGGCCTGGCTGGCTTGGTCGAGGAAATACTGCTCCTCGGCTGCTTGGGCCTGCACCCCTTCGGGGGCCCCCATCGAGGAGAAGAGCATCAAGAACGCCCAGCTTGCCGCGTGACCCACCTTCATGGGCCTTGCTAGACGGCCGTGCGTCCCCGTCGGTCTATCGGGCGGCTATCAAGACGAGATCAAGGAGCGCCCCAGGGGGCTGGGGCCGGGCCGAGCACATAGCGCAGGGTGCCACCAGCGGCGATCTGGGCGTGGGTCAGGCGCGGCTCCGCAAGCTGAGTCCCGTCGAGTTCGGCCGACTGGATGTATACGTCAGTCGGATCAGCCCGGGTCACCTCGATGGTGAAGGTGCCCCCGTCGTAGTGAGCCGGGTTTAGGTGCAGCACGGCGCGGTCGAGGAGCGGCGTCGACAGGTCGTACACCGGCACCCCCGGGGCGACGGGGTAGACCCCGAGCATCGCGAGGACCAGGAGCGCCGACATGGACCCGGCGTCGTCGTTCCCCGGGAGACCCCTGGGCCCGGTGGCGAAATGGGCCTCGACGTTGTCCCGGACTCGGGCCTGGGTGCGTGCGGGTTCGCCGGCGTAGTTGTAGAGCCAAGCGATGTGAAAACTGGGCTGGTTCCCGGGGTCGTAGTGGCCGCCGTCATAGAAGGCGTCGAGGTTCGTCAAGAAGGGCGCTGCGCCCCCGTGCATCTCGATCAACGCCGGCACGTCGTGGGGGACGAAGAAGTTGAATATCCAGGCGCTCGCCTCGACGAAGCCGTTCGAGTCGCTGGTATCGGTGGGGTCGAAGGGGTCGAGCCAGCTCCCGTCGCGCATGCGGGGCCGCATGAACCCGACCCCCGGGTCCCACTGGTTTTCGAAGTACCGCGCCCGGGCCCCGAACTCGCCAGCGGCGGCGCTCATGCCGAGGCCCTCCGAGTAGAGCGCCATCAGGTGGTCGGTGTAGGCGTACTCGAGCGTCATGGACGCGGCCTGGTGGGGGTCGCACTCGTGTCCGAAGTAGCCGAGTTCCACGTATTCGGGGGGCGTACCGAGGCCAAAGTAACCGCAGCCACCTTCCTGTACGTTGTCGACCTCCTCGCGACTGGACTTGGCCATCGCTTCGAAGGCCAGCGCCTCATCGAAGTCGTCGAGGCCCTTGGCCCAGGCGTCGACGATGATCGGGATGGCGACGTTGGCGGTCATGACCCGCGAATAACCGCCGGCGTTCCACGTGCACTTCGGAAGCCAGCCGCCCTCTTCGTACATGGTGAGCATGGAGCGCACGATGTCAGCTCGGATCTCGGGCTCGACGAGG
Organism: Deltaproteobacteria bacterium; assembly: GCA_019312705.1. The sequence goes on along the minus strand of JAFDCW010000039.1, from coordinate 8,536 downwards.
GTGCCGAGGGGGTGCGACGTGCGGAACGTATCCCACATGCACCAGTCGTCGGTGTAGAAGGGCCGGCCGCCGCCGTCCCGGACCACCGGCGCCCCGCTCGTCGATACGACGAACCACCCGTCGGTTTCGGTGTAGTCCGCGGGCTGAAAGAGCGAGTGGTAGAGCGCCGTGTAGAACATGGCCTTCGCGTCGTCGGACGCCTCGATCTGCACGCGATTGAGGCGGTCGTTCCAAACACCGGATGCCGCCGACCGGACCTCGTCGAAGGACATTGCGCCGATTTCACCGCGGGCGTTCGCCTCGGCGTGGATCGCGTCGACCAGGGAGATGCCGACGCGCGCCTCGACGACGCCGTCGGCCGGACGCTCGAAGGTCCCGTAGGCACCGAGGCCATAGCCGTCGACGCGACGAACGCCCTCTTCGACCGGCGTCTCGCCGCCGACGTTGAAGACCCCGGACCGAACGAAGGGCTCGGAGGTCTCGATATGAAAGTAGACTTTCACAGCGCCGGTGCCCGGGGCGTCCCGGCCCAGGATGATGCCGAGGCCCGGGTGCACGTTGAAGCTCGCGCTCCCGCGGACCTCGCGGTCCCCGACGAACTCGATGCTCATGCCCTTGGATTCACCGTTCGACGCGAAGAGGTCGAGGGCGAGGTAAGGCGCAGCGCTTGCGGGGAAGGTATAACGATGCACCGCCGCGTGGGCCGTCGCCGTGAGCTCGACACGCACATCGCTGTCGGCGAGGGTGACGGCGTAGTAGCCGGGCTCGGTGTCCTCGGTGCCGTGATCGTAGGCCGACGAGACATCGGACGGGTCCAGCTCACCGACCGCGGGCATGAGGCGGATCGAATTGTAGCCGTTCAACGAGCCCCCGGGGCCTTCGAGGTGCAGGTGGGTGAACCCTTCGATGCGATCGTCATCGTAGTCGTAGGCGTCGATGCTGCCTGCGGCGGAGTTCGTATCGGGGGAAGCGCGCACCATGCCGTGGGGCAGCAGGGCGCCGGGGACCACATTGCCCGGACCATCGGTGCCGATCATCGGGTCGACGTACTGGACGAGATCCACGGGCGCGGCCACGACGAAGGGTGTCGGCGCTGCGTAAGGCTCGGTTGGCGGCGTGGGCATGGGGCGCGGGGGCGGCCCGGTGTCGGCGTCAGCGTCGAGGGAGGCATCCGCATCCGCCGCGGCGTCCACGGCGCCGTCGGCGACCCCCGAGTCGTCGCCGCAAGCCGCCAAGCAGAGGGCCCAGCAGAGGACCCCGAAAGAGAGGCCGAAAGAGAGGCCGAAACCGAAAAAACGGGAATGCGTCATCATCGCTCGCTTGAGAGTTAGGCCACCCGAGTCATTGCCGCAACGCGCCGGGCCCCTTTCACCCAAACGCTTCGAGGGCCGCCCGGGCGACGACTTCGCCCTCTTCCTGCACGAAGTGCCCGGCGTTCGGAAGCATCAAGGGCTCCGGGCAACCGCGCAGCACCATGCGCATCATCTTCATGACCTTCGGGCCGAGGACCGGGTCTTTCTCGCCGACCACCATGAAGATGGGCCCCTCCCACTCGGCCGACCAGAACGCGCCGGCGCGTTTGCCGAGGTCGGCGCCCTCCATATCCGGGGTGATCGGCACGATCGCCGGAAAGCGGCGTACTCCGGCCTTGTACCGGGCGTCGGGGAAAGGCGCGTCGTAGGCCGCCGCGTCGGCTTCGGCCAGGCCGTCGATCGCTCGACTCATCAAGCCGGCAACGTCGAAGTCCGGGGAGTTCGCCACGTAGTCGCGCCACTCGATGAACCCCTTCGAAGGCGGCATGTCTCCTGTCGCGATGGCGGTGTTCATCACGAGCAAGCGCTCGAAACGCCCCGGCATGTCCATCGGCAGGGTGAGCCCGATGAGGCCGCCCCAATCCTGGCAGACGAGGGTGATGCGCTGGAGGTCTAGGCCCTCGATGAGCCGCATGATCGACCCGCGGTGAAACGCAAAAGTATACGCGTCGTCGTCGACGGGTTTGTCCGACCGACCAAAGCCGAAGAAGTCCGGCGCCACGACCCGATGCCCCGCCTCGACAAAGACTGGAATCATCTTGCGGTAGAGGTACGCCCAGCTCGGCTCTCCGTGCAGGCACAGGAAAACGTGCTCGGCGTCTCGCGGCCCTTCGTCGACGTAGTGCAGGCGCAGCCCGCCGTAGCCCGGCAGGTCCTCGCGGTAGTGAGGCTCGTAGGGCCAAGCGGCGAGATTTTCGAATCGTTCGTCGGGGGTCCGGAGGCTTTCGATGGGCATGGCCGGGCCACGGTATCTCAAGCCCTTTGGGCGTACCATGGCGCCATGGCTCGACTCTCTCGCCGGACCCTGATCCTCGCGCCGCCCGTCCTCGTTCCCCTGGGGCTGTCCTTGGTGCTGCTTCTCTGGGCGGCCTGCGGTGACGATGGTGCCTCCACCGACAGCGGAGTCAGCGGAGACTCCGCAATCGGGGACAGCGCCTCACCCAACGACTCGAGCTCCCCCACCGATACGGGCACCGAAGCAGACTCCGCCTCGACAGACAGCGCCACTCCGCCCGATGCCTCCCGCCCCCCGGCCCGGGACCGCCTCATGTACGTGAGCGTGGGAGGCGAACCCCGCCTCGCCGTCGTGACCCTCGGGGCCGACGGCACGATGACCGCCAGGAGCGAGTTTGACCTCACCCTCCCGGCCAACCCCGGCGCGATGACCTACGCGCGCACCGCCCGGCGGCTCTACCTCGGCGTCGGCGGCCGCCTCGCCACCGTGCGCCTCGAAGACGACGGGCGCCCGCGCATCTCGGGCTTCACCCCCGGGGTCGGCAACCCGGTCTACGTCGAGACCGCGAATTCCGAGGCGACGGTGCTCACCGCGTACTTCGGCGACGACTTCCTGCGCAGCTACGACGCCTCGGGGACGCCGCCCCACGGCGAAGTCGACAGCGCCGCCACCGCGGAAGAACCCCACGCCGCGCGCATCGGTCCCTCGGGCCTGCTCTACGTACCGCATCGCAACGGCCAGACCACCGATTGGTACTCGGTCGCGGCCGGCGGCACCCTCACCCGGAGCGGCGGCCTCGCGGCCGAGGCGGGAGCCGGCCCCCGGCACATCGCGTTCTCCCCAGACGGGTCCTTCGCCTACGTGATCAACGAGTTCACCGACAGCGTCAGCGCCCACACGATCGCAGCCGACGGCTCCCTGACCCGTATGCAGACCATCACGACCCTGCCCGCCGGATTCGATGGCGATTCGAACACCTGCGCTGACGTGCACGTCACCCCGGACGGGCGGTTCCTCTACGGCAGCAACCGGGGCCACGACTCCCTCGCCATGTTCGCCATCGCCGAAGACGGACGCCTCACGGGTCTCGGCCAGGTGGCCACCGAAGCACGCCCTCGGGAGTTCGACCTGAGCCCGGACGGCCGCTTCGTCGTCGCTGCGGGACAAGATTCGGGGGCGCTCCAGAGCTACCGGATCGAGGACGACGGCACGCTCACCAGCGTCGCGCGGCTCGATGTGGGCGCCGGGCTGCGGTGGGTGATCATCGATTGAGTAGGCGTCCAGCTTCGACTCGAGTTTGGACGCCGCACCGGATGCTTCCTCCGACGGTGCGACGGACGCGTCTTCGGATACCTCGGTGCCCTTCGATGCGCCGATCGCCAATCTCCTACCGCCGCCCGATTCCAGCAGCAGCTGAGCCTGCCGCAGTCGCCAGGGCGATCCCGTGGTATCGTCGCCCATGGCAAAAGGACATCGAAGGCGCCTCCGGGGCAAGAAGCTACTCATCGTAAGCGGCGCCATCGCCGGGGTGAGCATGTTGGGCTGCGGCGACGACTCGGTCGCCAACCTCATCGCGCCGCCCCCGACGGACACGGGCACGATGGACACCGGCACCGGAGACGGCTCCACGGATAGTGCCGTCGAGGATACCGGCGTCGTCTTCGACGCGATGATCGACGCGCCCGTCGCGAACCTGATCGCCCCGCCGGACACCGGCCCCGACGCCGCTTCAGACGCCGCTTCGGACGCCGCCTCCGACGGCTCCACCGACGCGGGCTGAGCCGTGGCGACCCCCGAGCTCTTCGAACTCGAGCTCCTCGGCGGCCCGATGGAGCGCCGCTACCGCCGCGCCCGCCCCGAGGTCGAGGCCATGCCCTGGGGCACCCTCGACCCGAGCGACTTCCCCGACAACCTGGTCTACGCCGCGCGCAAGTCGTGGACCCGGGCGGCGTTCCAGGAGTACCGCACGGGCACCGCCTGCGCCATGACCGTCCAGGCGCTCTACGAAGCCCGGGCGCCCTTGGACCTCATCGCCCTCGCGACGCGCTTCCCCCTCGACGAGTTGGTGCACGTCGAGCTGACCTCCCGCATGGCGATGGAGCTCGGCGGGGCCATTCCCATCTACATGGACCCGGACAACATGATCGTCCGGCCCATCAAAGAGTCTGCGGTCCTGCGCTGCGCAGACCTCGTCGTGCGCTTCTTCTGCGTCGGCGAAGCGCTCTCCATTCCGATGCTCCGGGGCACCTGGAAGGCTTCCGTGCACCCACTCTCGAAGGCGGTCCTCGGACGCATCGTCAAAGACGAGGCGGCCCACGGCTCCTTCGGCTGGGTCTTCCTCGATTGGGCCCTGCCCCTCCTCGACGAAGAAGAAGGCCCCCGGGCACGGGAGATCCTGGCCCAGGCCGCCGATGTCACCATCGAGCGGGTGAAGTCCAACTGGGAGCACATCCGGAAGCAGCCCTCAGCCCCGGAGGCCGCCATCCACGCCCTCGGCTGGCTCGCCACCGACGCCTACCTCGACTTGGCCAAGCGCAGCCTCGAGCGCAACGTCCTAAAGCCGCTGCGCGACCGCGGCATCCCCATCACCAGCAGCGCCTAGAGCGCGATACCCGGCGCGATCTGGCCTCGCTTGGGTCTCACGCCCTAGGCTAGACGGTTCAGTCTGCATCGCCGGGGTCGCTGTCTGCTGGGTCTTCTGGGCTCGGGGAGTCGGCCTGCTCCTGCGGCTCCTGTCCTTCTTGCTGCGCCCGATACGCACGCATCCCGGCGCGGCGCTTGTTGCGCTTGCGGTTGCGCGCGACCAGGCGCTGGTCGGCCAGGTAGAGCTCCTCGACACGGCTCCGGGCCCAGTCCGTCTTTCGCAGAAACTTGAGGCTCGACGCGAGGCTCGGGTCGTTCTGAAAGCAGCGAATCTTGATGCGGTCCGCCAACTCGGGCCACCCGTGGCGCGCCACGAGCTCTTCCAAAATCACCTTCAGCGTAACCCCATGCAGCGGGTTGTTCGGTTGTTCGCCGCTCACGGCGCTCCTATCGTGCCCTTCACGGCGGGCGGGGCAAGGGGAGTTCGGCGAGGAGTTCGCGGGAGAGGGGCGGGTCGTCTCGGGCTTCGGGGACCGTCGAGACGTAGAGTTTGTAGAAGCGTACGGCGCGGGCTCCCTGGCTGGCTTCGGCCAGGGGGCCGTGGGCGGAGACGCGCCGGTAGAATGCGTCGAAGCGGGCCTCCTGGGCTCGGGCCCGCTCGTGGCTGCCTAGGAGACTCCAGGAGAGAGACCACCACCTCTGGCTGAGGCCGCCCGGACTCATCCACTCGACGGGGACAGTGACGGTGGTGCCGCCCGGGCGGACGAGCTCGACCTCCATGGCGGGCAGCCGGGCGGCGACGGTGCGGTGGAACTTGGGGTAGCAGGCGAAGGGCCAACCGTCGCTTATGCCGAGGGCGCCGTAGGCGATGTTGCCAGTGAGGAGGAGGGCGCCGACGAGGTAGAGGGGAACGGGGACGGGAACGGGAACGGGAGCGGGAGCGGGAACGGAAGCGGGAACGGGAACGGGAGCGGGAGCGGGAGCGGGAGCGGAGGCGGGAGCGGGGGCGGGGGCGGGAACGGGAGCGGGAGCGGGCTGACGGCGATTGCGCAGCCAACGGTACCAAGCAGTCCAGGGGACAAATGCGACGTAGGTCAGCCAGAGCGCCGGGAAGCGCAGGCCCATGAAGTAGGCGGTGAGCTGATGGAAGATGAGGGCACCGATGACAGCGAGGGCGCGCGTGCGCCGGTGCAGCACCATGAAGAAGAAGCCGAGCTCGAGGACGATGACAGCGAGGGCGCCGAGGCGCAGGAGGGTCGGGTAGTGGTCGATGCGGAAGGGCGGGACCAGCCACGGCATCTGGAACCACTTGGCGTACATCTGGTTTTGAAGATTGTCGCTCCAGATCCACGCCGAGCCGCTCTCGAGCAGCTTCCAGAGGCCGGGGAAGAAGAAGATCACGCCGATGAGTAGCCATACGAAGCGAAGCGGTGCCCCGTAGGCGACGGAGGGTTCCCTGGAGACGGTGCGGCCGGCACGTTTGCGCAGGAAGGCGTCGACGGAGAGTGCGTCGCCGCAGGGACTGGCGGCGAGCAGTGCCGCGAACCAAACCAAGTGGTGGTAGTGAAACGCCGACCCCGCGAACTGGGGGATGCCGAGCAAGTAGAGCCCAGCGACGGCAACCACGAACCAGGCGGTGCGGCTGAAGAGCCCGACGATGCCGAAGGCCACGCTCACGAGGACGACGTAGTACGCCGCGGTCGCCAGGGCGGGGGTCATGGGCACCACGCCCAGCGCCCACTCGAGGCCGATCGGGGACGTCCGGACCGCGTCCGAGAGCTCTGCCCACCGAGGTGCCGTGTGCAGGTCCGGGAGTCGAAGGAGCACCACGCCGACGACCACGCGAAAGACCGCGAGGTCCCCCGGGGGGCTCTTTGTCCACGCGGTCAGTCGCTCGCGGACGGCCTTTGCGGAGGTCACCACGGCCCGACCTTACCGCCCCTCGCGGCTCGCCGTCTCGGCCCCGCGCGCACGAAAGAAAACAGCCCCTCGGGGGCCCCCGGACCGGTCAAAGAACGCTACCCTCCGCCGCGCTATTGGGGACCGGAGGAGAGTCGTCGTGCAGAAAACAGTCCTCGAGAAAAAGATCAAATGACCCCGGCGCGACGCGCAGTGACCCTCGGTGCGGCGATGGCGGTTTTGGCCATCGCTTGTGGCGGGCGGGAACGCCCCGAAGGCCCGGTGGAGACCACGCCGGGCACAACCGCCCGGGCCGAGGCGCCGACCGAAGAGAGCGCCCCACCGGAGGCCGACGCCCCAGAAGGCGAGCCCACCTGCATGGACTTCGTCGGCGATCTAGAAACGCGTCTGGCCCAAGCCATCGACAGCCACGCCGAGTGTCTCTATGACACCGATTGCGCTGCCCTTGGCACCCCCGACAACTGCCGTGCGCCCTGCGACGTTGCGCTGCACCCGCGCGGGGTCCCCACGTTCCGAGAGCTCTCGACGCCCCTCGCCGGGTACATCGCCACCTGCCCCGCCGCCGTGTGCCCCCAAGAGACCGTCGAATGTGCACGGAGCACCCCGCGATGCGCCGAGGGCCGGTGCATGATGGACGACGGCGACGCTCCGCTGCGGGAGATGCCTGTCCCGGCGGAGAATGCCCGAAGCCTCAGCGACAATCCCCCCCCGCGACCGGCCCCCGGCGCGGCCGAGCAAGAGCGCGGCCAGAGGCTCTTCGACGCCATCGTGCACGACGACCCGGCCCGCATCGGCGACTTCTTCTTCCCTCGGGAAGCCTTCGCGGTGGTCAAAGCCATCGCCGACCCGGACGGCTACTGGCAGCGACTCTTTCGGCGTTTCAGCCGGGACATGCACGAGCTGCACGCAACGCTCGTCGAAGAGCACGGTGACCTCTCGGGTCTACCCTTCGCACGCCTCGACATCATCCGCCGCGGCGGCTGGGTGCCGCTCCGCGAAGAGGGCAACGCCCTGCCCTACTGGGTCTCCCGCCACAGCCAGCTCTACTACACCGTAGGCCAAGAAGAGGCCGAAGAGCGGCACTTCGAGGTGCGGGTCCTCATCACCTGGGGAGAGCGCTGGTACGTGACCCACTTGAAAGAGTTTCACTGACCAGGGCCCGCAGATCCCGTTCTGCGCCGCTCAGATCGGGAAACTCAGATCGCGAAACTCAGATCGAGATGCTGCCCTTGCGGAAGTCGCTCGGCGCCAGGTGCACGTTGATGAGCACGGGCTTGCCGGAGGCCGAGATGGCCTTGGCCTCTTCGAGGGTCTCGTCGATCTTCGACTCGTCGGTGATCAGGAGGCCCTTGCCGCCGTAGCCTTCGGCGACGTCGTGGTAGGCGGTGCGAAGCAGGCCGGTGCCGACGTCGTCCCCGAGGATGACCGTCTGGTCCCGAGCGATCTGCGCCCAGCTCGCGTCGGTGCCGACGACCCCGATGGGGGCGAGGCCGTGGCGCACGTATGTATCGAACTCGGCGATGCTGTAGGCCGAGGACCCATCGCCCCAGATGACCCAGACCTCGGAGTCTCGCCGCACACAAGACGCGCCTACGGCAAACCCGCCGCCGACGCCGAGGGTGCCGAAGACCCCGGGGTCGAGCCACGAGAGCGGTGCCCGCGGACGCAGGATGTAGGCCGCCGTCGCGACAAAATCACCGCCATCGGCGACGAGGACCGCGTCGTCGCTCATCTTCTCTTCGAGGCGCTGGAAGAAGTGGATCGG
>JAFDCW010000038.1 GCA_019312705.1 Deltaproteobacteria bacterium | reverse complement strand
GACTTCTCCGCTAGTTGCTCGATTGGATACCCGCGGTATCGAAGGATGCCCTTTTCGCCATCCAAGAACGTGATCCCGCTCAGGGTGGAGGCTGTGTTCTTGAAGCCCGGGTCGATCGTGACCAGCCCGGTCGTCGCGCGCAGCTTCCCGATGTCGATCGCGCGCTCGCCTTCGGAACCGGTGATCAGAGGCAATTCGATGGATTTCCCATCGATCGTGAGGGTGACGGTGTCGCTCATGGCGACAATACATACTCACCTGCGGCCAGTCCCGGTGCCGATTCGGGTGCGGGTATGCTCAGGGAGCCGCCGGGGCGAAGGCGCGCGTTTCGACGTGGCCTCCGTCGACGACAATCCACGTGCCTTCGTCAATCGGGACCCAGTCGTCCACCCCCGATAGCGGCTCCGACACGATCACCCGGGCGTCGTCGCTGAAGCGATCGATGCTCGGGTGCAGGTGCTTCAACGCCAACATGTCTCTGCTGTAGAAGAGCGTGCGCGAGTCGGCCTCGGACGAGTAGCGCACGGCGTAGAGGCGCTCGCCGTCGCTGATGCCGAGGGTCATCATCAGCGGGTTGGCGATGCCCGCCCCGCGGCCCACCGCCTCGACGAAACCCGCCATCTTCGCGATGGCGCCGTGGGGATCGTCCCGGAGACCGAAGGTCAGGGCGAGGTAGAAGAGCACCTCGGTGTCCGTCGTGCCCTCGATGCACGAGAAGAGGGCGGGGTCGACGGCGAGGACGAGTTCGCGCCGGATCTTCTCGAACTCGCGGATCACGCCGTTGTGCATGAAGAGCCAGTTTCCGTGGCGGAAGGGATGGCAGTTCGTCTGCTGTACTGCGGTGCCCGTCGTCGCTCGGATGTGGGCGAGGAAGACCGGCGCTTCGATCTGGGCTGCGATCTCGCGCAGGTTCCGGTCGTTCCACGCCGGCTGGGTATCGTGGAATACGCCCGGCCAGTCCCGCCGGCCGTACCAGCCGACCCCGAAGCCGTCGCCGTTCATCGGCAACTCTCCGAGCTTCGAGTCCTTGCTCTGGTCGACGAGGGAGTGTTTTGCCTTGAAGATCAGCTCATCGAGGAAGATGGGCGCTCCTGCGTACGCGAGCCAACGACACATGGGCCCAACTCTACCGCGATCGATGTGCTCGGCGTCCGGGATAACCCCTTGACGCGATCACCGGGCGAAACCAGGCTTGCCCGCCCGTGAGTACCAGCGCTGACGCAATCACCGCGCGGTTGAACCGCCAAACGAGAAGCCGTCGCGCCCGATTCACGGCCCGCGGCGACGTGCCCTTCGGCGGGGACCTGCGCGTGCGCAGCTATCGCCTCGGCAACGGCCTCGATGTGCACCTGCTCGTCGACCCTGCTGCACCCGTGGTGAGCTACCAGAGTTGGTATCGGGTCGGCTCGCGCCACGAGAAGAAGGGCAAGACTGGCCTCGCGCACTTCTTCGAACACTTGATGTTCAAGGAGACCAAAAACCACCAGGCCGGGGACTTCGACCGCCTGTTCGAGGCGGCCGGGGGAGAGACCAACGCCGCCACTTGGACCGACTGGACCTACTACTACGACAACGTGCCGGCCCGAGAACTCGAGCTCGCAGTTCACCTCGAGGCGGACCGCATGCAGAACCTCGTTCTCCGCACTCCCGCCGTGGCCTCCGAAAAAGAGGTCGTGATGAGCGAACGTCGGTATCGGGTCGAAGACGACGTCGAGGGCAAAGCCAACGAGGTGCTCTACTCACGGGCCTTCGCCAAGCACCCGTACCACTGGCCGACCATCGGATGGATGGAGGACATCGAGGGGTATACGGTCAAGGACTGCCGGGCTTTCTACGGGACCTACTACGCGCCCAACAACGCGACGGTCGTCGTCGCCGGAGACATCGACGAGCACGACACCTTGGGCCTCATTCGCGAGCACTACGGCAAGATATCGGCGGCCCAGATCCCGAAAGAGCGTCGGGTCATCGAGCCGCCGCAGCGTCGCGAGCGTCGCGTGACCCTCAGGCAGCCGACCGATACCGAGAAGCTCGAAGTCGGCTGGCGTGGGCCGGCTTGGGGAGACCGCGACTACGTGGTGCTCACGGTGCTCAACGAGGCCCTCACCGGGGGCCGGTCGTCGCGCTTGTTCCGGGCTTTGGTGAGTGAGGGCGAGGTGGCGACGACCATGCACGCGTCTCCGGCGCCCTTTGCCCAACCGGGGCTCTTCGAGCTCTGGGCGGATGCCCGGGAGGGCCAGACCGCCAAGGGACTGCTCGCCGTCGTCGACCGCGAGATCGCGGACGTGAAGAAGCACGGGATCACCGCAGCCGAACTCGAAAAAGCCCGGAACCGCCTGGAGCTCGGGTTCTTGTCGGCGATGGAAACCGCGAGCGGAAAGGCCGAGCAACTCGGATTCGTCGCGACCGTGGTCGATGACGTGAGCGTCGTCTTCGACCGCCTCGAAGCATTTCTTTCGGTCACCCGAGAAGAGGTGCAAGGACTCGCTCGGAAGCTTTTCAGGGCTTCCCAGCGGACCGTGCTCTTCGTGCTCCCGGGAGACGCCGCGTCGTGAGGCGCAGCGCGCGGCGCCGTCAGCCCCCGCGGGGCTTCTTCGACGCGGCCGGATTGCCGGTCACCGTCGAAGAGAGCCGGGCCCTGGCCCTGGTCGACTTCGAGATTCTCCTGCGCACCGGGGCCGCCCTCGATCCCGCCGGCAAAGAGGGGCTCACCCGGGCGGTCTTTCGCACTTTGCGCATGGGCATGCGCGGCGTGAACAGCGCTTCCGTCGAGGAGCGAATCGCGTCCCTCGGCGGAGCTCTCGGCTTCGAGATTTCGACCAGCTTCGTCCGGGTCCACGGCGCCGTGATCAAACGGAACATCGAGCCGTTCTTCGCTCTCGTCACCGAGCTGCTCCGGGAGCCCGCCTTCCGCGCGAAAGATCTCGCCCAGGTCAAACGCGCGACCCGCGCCGAGCTGCACCGCGTTCGGGACAACGACCGTGCCCTCGCGGGGCGCTGGTTCCGGCGGACGATCTACGCCGGTCATCCCTACGGCCGGCCCCTCGCGGGCACGGCGGATGCGATCAGTCGACTGACCGTCGAAGACCTCCGGGCCCACCACCGAAAGCACCTGGTCGCCTCGAACATCCTGGTTGGCTTTTCCGGGGACATCGACCGACCGGAAGCGGAGGGCCTAGTCGCCAAGTACCTCTCGGGGCTGTCGCGGCGGAAGGCGCCGACGGAGCGGCTCCCCCGGCCGAAGAAACGCGCGGGCCGCCACGTGGTGGTCGTCGACAAGCCCGCGCGCACCCAAACGCAGATCTGTATCGGCACCCTCGGCATCGCCGTGGGCGATCCTCGCTACTTCCCTCTGCAGGTGGCCAACACCGCCTTCGGCGGCACCTTCACCTCGACCCTCATGCAGGAGGTCCGCGAAAAGCGCGGCTGGAGCTACGGGGTGCACAGCCGCTTCGGGGCCGACCGGCAGCGCGAGACCTTCACCATGTGGAGTCACCCCGGGGTGTCGGACGCTGTCGATTGCATCGCCCTCGAGCTCGACCTCTTGGACCGTTGGGTCGGCGGCGAGCTTCGCCAGAAGCAGATCTCCTTCGCCAAGAAGTACCTGCTGAACAGCCATTGCTTCGAGGTCGATACCGCGACCAAGCGCCTCGAGCCGCGCCTCGACGTCGAGCTCTTCGGCCTTCCCCACGACTACTGGGAGCGCTACGAGGAGCAGATACGTGGGGTCAAACTCGGCCCGGCGAAGACGGCCCTCGCCGAGGTCCTGTCGCCGGACGACCTGATCATCAGCCTGACCGCCACGGCGGACGACGTCGTCCCGGGTCTCGAGGCCCTGCCCGGGGTGCGCTCGGTAGAGGTCATCCCCTACGACACTCCCTGAGGGGCCCTCGGGAAATTGCTCAGCGGATAGACCGCTAGGGTGCCGCCTCGCAGGAGTCGCCGGCGGGCCTCGCGGGACCCATCGCCGCGACGTAGGCGTCGAGGGCGGCCACCTCATCGGGGGACAGGGGCGTGCTCGTGGTCGGGGGCATCGGCTGTGACGTATCGTGCATGCGCCGGCCCATCATCTCGTAGACCGGGGTCGACAGGTCGCTGACCGTCGCCGCGTGCAGAGCGGCATGGCTGGTCAACGGCATCGGCGCGCCATAGCGAGGAATGTCAGCGTGGCAGCCGTTGCACCGGTCGGCGAGGATGTCCGCTACGTCACAGGGCACATCCCCCGGGACCACCCCCGGGCCGGTGTGCATGCCCGGGCTGGTGTCCATGTCCGGGGTGCTGTCGGTCGGGACCCCGCTGTCGGTGGGTTCGGGGTCGGTATCGCTGTCGCAGGCGGAGGTCAGCAGGAGGGCAATCGAGAGCAGAGCGCCGTGCACCGGCGCAGCATAACGGAAGAAGACCGTTCAGGCCGCTCGGGCCGGGGTCGCCCCTTCCCACTCATTGGACCCCTCCGGGCCCCGACCTGCTACGATGCGCGCTGTCAGTGGCGCTTTCCGCAGTTCATGACCTCGATCCCGTCGGCCGTATCGGTCGCTACGACATCCTCGGGCGCCTCGCCACGGGGGGAATGGCCGAGATCTATCTCGCCCGGGAGCGCGGACCGCGGTCGGCGAGCCGGGAGGTGGTGGTCAAGCGCGTCCTGCCCCACGTCGCCGACGACCCCAAGCTCGTCGAGATGTTCGTGCAAGAGGCCAAGCTCTGCATGCGCCTCCGACACCCGAACATTTGTCCGATCTACGAGTTTGGCGAAGAGGGCGATGACGTCTATCTCGCGATGGAGTGGGTCGAAGGGGTCTCCCTCTCGGAGCTCGCCAAGAAGGCCCAACCCGGAGGGGGGCTCCCGCTGCCCGTCGTCGTGAGGATCATCGCCGACGTGGCGGCGGCCCTGCACCACGCCCACACGGCGACCGGGTCCGACGGACGGCCCCTCGGCATCGTGCACCGGGACGTCACGCCCGAAAACATCATGGTCAGCTACGACGGGGTCACCCGGCTGCTCGACTTCGGCATCGCCAAGGCGGCGACGCAGATGGAGAAGACCCAGACGGGCGCCCTCAAGGGCAAGTTCGCCTACATGTCTCCCGAGCAGTACCAGGGCGAGACCCTCGACGGGCGCAGCGACGTCTTCTCCCTCGGCGTCTGCCTCTACGAGGCCCTCACCGGCCAGGCGCTCTACGCTCGGGCCAACGAGTTCGAGACGGTGGCGGCGATCGTCCTCGAGGGGCCGCCGCCCTCGGCCCGGGACGTTCGCCCGGACCTGCCCAAGCATCTCGACAGCGTCTGCCAGACCGCCCTCGCCAAGGATCGCCTCCAGCGCTTTCCGACCGCCGATGCGATGGAAGCGGCCCTGCGCCGCTGGCTCTCGGAGAGCCAGAACGTTCTCCGCGATACGGACCTGGCGCGCTATCTCCAGCAGCTCTTTGCCGAACAGTACGCCCGAGGGCCGCAGCTCGATCGTAAGCAGCTGAAGAGGCAGGCCGACGCGACCAGGCCCAATCTCTCGGTGACCGAGCTCCATGCCCTCAACGCCGACCTCGATGACGTCGAGGAAGAGATGGCCCGGCGGGGTCGGCGGAAGACCATCGCCGTCGCCGTGATCGGTTTCCTCCTCGTGGTCGGGCTCTTGGCGGTCGCCGGCTTGGCGCTCAAAGAAGGCCCCCCCGCGCCGGCCCCAGAATCGTCCGGGCCAGGCGCCGGGGCGCCCCCCTAGAGGGCGTGCTCCCCATGCACGACGAACCCTCTGCCGAACCCTCCCGCGAAGAGCCCACCGACCAGCCCACCGACCAGCCCTCGGCCCCCCGCCCCGGCGTCAACTGGTGGCGCATCGCCGCGCTCACCGTGTTCACGGTGGGCATCGGGCTTTACGGCCACTACACGGGCATCGTCGACGACTTCGACGTCGAGAGGATTCGCAGCACCGTCCGCGATGCCGGGGCCCTCGGCATCCTGGCCTTCTTTGCCGTCTTCTCAATCGGAGAGCTTTTTCATATCCCCGGCGTCGTCTTCCTCGTCGCCGGTCTGCTCTCGTGGGGCCAGACCCTCGGCTTCCCGATCGTATTCGTCGGGTCGGTCATCTCCGTGAGCATCAGCTTCTTCGTGGTGCGCGCCATCGGCGGCAAGGCCCTCGCGGCCCTCGACCGCCCCTTGATCCTGCGCATCCTCGCCCGCCTCGATGACCGGCCGATCCGCACCGTGTTCATCTTGCGCATGTTCCTCTTCCTCGCCCCGCCCCTGAACTACGCCCTCGCGATGACCAATGTGCGCTTTCGCCACTACCTCGTCGGCTCCGCCCTCGGCCTGATTCCGGGCGTCTTGGCGGTGACGATCTTCTTCGATTGGGTGATCACCTTCATCGACTGACGAGGGTCTCGCCGGAGCTCTGACATCCACCACCGTCTGCCATTGCGATTTGTGTTTCCGGCGGTCTTGCTAGGGTCAGCGGGGCTTCTTTGGGACGTTCTCCTGGGCAGGATGATGCTGCGCCTCGGGGGCAACGATTTCGGAAAATTTCACGTCGATGCGGCGCGCTTCCTCGGCGGCGAGTCCATGTATTTGCCGAGCGATGCGACGCGCCTCGCCCTACCCTCGGGCGAGCTCGTCGAGCTGACCAACCTGAACCCTCCCCACTTTCATCTGCTGATACTCCCCCTCGGTGCGCTGTCCACGGAAGTGGCGGCTCTCCTCTGGATGTCGGTCGGCTTGGTGATCTACATCGCGGCGCTCACCTGGGCCTGGCGCACGGTCCCGACATCGGTCCCCGTGAAGTGGGTTCCACTGCTCCTGGCCTGGCTGGTCGCCAATGCGGGGACCGGCGGCGTGCTCTCGACGGGGCAGCTCACCTTTCATCTGGCCGGCGGGCTGGTCCTGCTGTGGTCCCTCGCACGGCACGAGCGATGGTTCGGCGCAGCGATCGTCTGGGGGCTGCTTGCGTCGATCAAGCCCTTCTTGCTGCTCTTCGGGCCTTGGTTGCTCCTGCGCGGCGGTCCGCGGCCCTTGGCGGCCGGGCTCGCGGCGGGGGCCGCCTTCGTCGCCCTCGGCGTCGGCGTCTTCGGCGCCGATTCCTACGCCGCGTGGTTCGAGGCCATGAGCGCCGTGACTTGGCATCATCAGCCTCTCAACGCCTCGTTCTACGGAGCGGTCGACCGGGCCCTCGGCGAGCCCTGGCTCTTCGCTCCTCTTTGGCATGCCCCCGGCTTCGTCATGCCCCTAGGGCTCCTGGGCCTCTTCGCTTTTTCTGCCCTCGCCCTCCTCGTCACCACCGGAGTGGGCGGCCGGGGTCGCCTCGATACGGACCACAGCGTCGTGGTGCTCACCCTCGCCGCGATCCTCGCGAGCCCCCTCGGGTGGGTCTACTACCTGCCTCTGGCCTTCCCGATGATGCTCGTCTGCTGGCGTCAGGCTTCGCGGCCCTGGCTTGTCGCGGGTGCGGTCCTCGCCCTCGTTCCCACCCATGCCCTCGTCCTCGGCCAGCCGTCGGGGGCGCTCTCGGTAACGCTCGGCTCGTTGCACTTCTGGGCGGCTCTCGCGTTCTTCATCGCGTTTGCCTCGCCTGGCGCAGCTAGAGCCCGATGACGCGGCTCATCGGCTTCCGTCGCTCACGTCGAGGACGGCGCCGAGGCGCTCGATGTCGACATTGCCGCCGGTCAGGATGATCCCGATGCGAGCATTCCCTGCGCCCTTGCACAGGCGCCCGGCGAGGGCCGCGGCGACGGGGACCGCCGAGCTCGGCTCGATGAGCAGCTTCATGCGCTCGAGGACCAGTCGCAGGGCCGCTGCGGTCTCGGCCTCGGAGACGGTGACGACCTCGACGCCGTGGGCCCGCATGATGGCGAAGTTGCGTTGGCCGAGGGAGGTGCGCAGGCCGTCGCAGATCGTCTGGGGGTCCTCCGAGGGCACGATGCGCCCGGCCTTCATCGAGCGGAACGCATCATCGGCGGCCTCCGGCTCTGCCGCGACGACCCGGGCTTCGGGCAGCAGGGCCTTCACCGTGATCGCGGTCCCCGAGATGAGGCCCCCCCCGCCGACCGGCGCACATACGACGTCGAGGCCATCGACCTGGCCCAGGAGTTCGAGGGCGGCGGTGCCCTGGCCGGCGATGACCCGGTCGTTGTCGTAGGGGTGCACCACCGCGGCCCCGGTTTCGGCGACGACCCCGGCGAGCGTTGACTCCCGGGACGCGAGGGTCGGCTCAGAGAAGGTGATGGTGCCGCCGTAGTCGCGCACGGCGGCGACCTTCACCGCGGGCGCGTTTTCGGGCATGACGATGTGGGCGGTGACGCCTCGGATGCGCGCCGCGAGGGCGACGGCCTGGGCGTGGTTGCCCGAGGAGTGGGTGGCGACGCCGGGCCGGGCTTCGTCGTCGCTGAGAGAGAGCACCGTATTTGCTGCACCCCGGAACTTGAACGCCCCCACCCGTTGGAAGTTCTCGCACTTGAAGAAGAGCTCGGCGTCGGCCGCCTCGGAGAGTGCCCGGCAGGTGAACACCGGCGTCTCGTGGGCGTGGGGTGCGATGCGTCGGGCCGCGGCGGCGACGTCTTCGAAGTCGATCATCGTCCTAGTTCTTCGCTCACCGGAAGGTGATGGTGAAAGACTTTGTGTCGATGAGGGTGTCCGCCCCGTCGTACCGGCGGAGGGTGATCTCCCGGGCGCCGAGGGGGTCCACCCGGGACAAGACCGCGAGGCGGGTCGCACGCGAGGTATCGCTGACCAGATCGGTCACCGGGAAGCCGTCGACGAGGATGAGGATGGCGCCGGTGTCGGCGCTCGGGCGGTCGAGGCCAAACTCCCAGATCCCCGGCCCGAGGGGGCGTACCGCCAGGGCGTTGCTCTCTCGGGCTTCGAACCAGCCGACCAAGTCACCGATGAGGTTGCCTTCGATATCGACCGCCTCGCCTGTGATTTCGTGAATCGAGTCGTCGAAACACCCGGCGATGGTGACCGCGAAGTCGACCCCGTCGGCCTTGGTCGCGGTGCCGACGGCGACGCCGTCGATGCGGTAGAGGACCCGTTCGACGTCGTCCGTCGCGAGGGTGGTGAAGGTGTAGACCCCATCCCGGTCGGCGCTCCACTCGAGCCCCAGGGTCGCCTCGGTTGGCGTCCCGCAGGTGGCCCCCATCGCAAATCCCTCGGCCGGGGAGAGCGCGAGGCGTGATTCGGTGTCCGGGCCGTAGAGCCCGTCGTCCTCGATCAGGTCTTCGGGGTGATTGCGGTTCCACAAGCGCTGAAATGCGAGGACCGAAAGCCCCCGGAGATCCGTCGCCCCGGCCCCGCGGTAGTCGAAGTGCACGGCGTCCCCGGCCCCGAACCACGCGAAGCCCTCGGCCTCGAGGCGCCCTTGCCAGGTGGCGTAGTCGGAGACGTCGATGGCGACCCCGGACTCGTGGTTGCTGGTCCCGGGGCTGGCGGCGAGGGAGATGCCGCACCGTCCGGCCTGGTACCAGCGGTAGAGCAGGTACTGCTGGGGCAGGGTGCGCAGCCCCGAGTTGAGGCGTAGGGTGCCGCCCCCGGCGGCCGCCCGGATGAGTGCCTCGGCGGCGGGGCGCTGAAGCCACGGAAAGACCGCGCTGCCGAGGGCGAGGCTGGGGTCTGCGTCGATGCGCGCCATCTGACCAGGCATCAGGCATTCGAGCTCGCCGATGAGCTGCTCGCTGAGGTCTGCGACGACGGTCGTCGTGCACCCCGTCGCGACGAGGCTATCGATGGTGAGGGCTTGCCGGGCGGCGCCCACGGCGTCGGAGCGACCGCTGAGGCCCGTCGCCGGCGCACCGAAACATCCGGCTGCCCCGTCGGTTGGCGGCACCCCGGCGTCCATGCCCGCCGACCCGGCGCAGCCAAGAGCCACAGGCACGACGAGGGTCGCGAGGGCCCAAGGGGCCAAATGGGTCAAGAGCGACCTCCCCATCGATTGACCGACCCACATACGGAGGTGGGGGTAGGCCATAAGCGTGCCCCCCGCCACTCGGATCGCCTTTTGTGCCAGAGTCCGGCGGCAAATGATGAGGCGACAAAGCACCTCGACCAGCCCGCGGTGGCCTGCCGCCGGGACCCTCTTTCTCCTGCTCGGAGTTCTTTCGGGAGTTCTTCTGGGCGCCTGCGGCGGCGCCCAACCCCGGGACCGGATCCCCCGCCAGCGCAGCGTCGAAAGCTACGTCGCGATGCTCGAGGGCGACGGCCGCGTCGAATGGCAGAAGCCGGCAGAGCTCGTCGCCGCTCTCGACATCTCCCGAGGCCAGACGGTCGGCGACGTCGGGTCCGGGTCTGGGTATTTCCTGCCTTTCCTCGCCGACGCGGCGGGGCCCACCGGGCGGGTCGTCGCCCAGGACATCGACGAAGAGCACATCGAGGTGCTCGAAGCGCGCATCGAGCGCGACGGCTTCACGAACGTCGAGACCCTCCTCGGTGACCCGGACGATCCGGGGCTCGCCGCCGGGACCTTCGACGTGATCCTCATCGTCGACGTCTACCACCACGTTCCCGAGCCGGGGCCCTTCCTGCGCGCCCTCGGAGAGGCCCTCGCGCCGGGGGGCCGTCTCGCCATCGTCGATTTTCCCCCGGGCGATCACGTGCCCGAGTCCGTCGCAGGCTCTCGGCATCGCATCGCCCGGGACCGGGTCATCGCCGAGGCCGAAACTGCAGGCTTGGTGCTCCACCGAGAGCACACATTCCTCGAGTATCAGTTCTTCGTCGAGCTCACTCGGCCCGAGTAGCCGCAGCGGCCCCGGGGTCCGCGGTCGCGCTATGAGATGCCGCGAGCATCCCGCAGGCGGCTCTTTCGTTTCCGCCCCCGGAGTAGCGCCGGACGATGGGCACCTCGAGGGCCTGGAGGGCGTCGAAGAAGAGGTTGCGTTCGACCTCCGTTGCTCGGCGGTACCCGCCATCGTCCTCTTCGCGGGCGTCGTTGACGTCGATGAGGTTCACCCGGAGGGGCACGTCACCGAGGAGGGTCCGGACGGCGTCGACCTCGGCTTGGTCGTGATTCACCCCGCCGAGGAGGACCCAGGCGACCGTGACCAGGCCCTTGGCGACCTCGGAGTATTCGCGGATCGCCGCGGCGAGGTCCTCCATCTCGAAGCGCCCCGCGACCGGGAGCAGCGCCCGGCGGCGCTCCGGGAGGGCCGAGGTGAGGGAGACGATCAACCGGTAGCCGTGGCGCTCCATGGTGAAGCGGCGGATCTGCGGCACCAGGCCCACGGTGGAGATGGTGATGGCTTTCTTCGCGACGCGGCCACCACAGGGATCACAGAGGATGCGCGCTGTCTGGATGACCGCGTCGTAGTTGTGGAAGGGCTCGCCCTGGCCCATGAAGACGGCCCCGGTCACCCGCCCCGGCGCTTCGTCGCGCACCGTGCAGAAGGCCGAGACAATCTCCCAGGGGGCGAGGTTGCGCGTCAGGCCGAGGCGCCCGGTGGCGCAGAAGTCGCACTGCATGGCGCAACCGACCTGGGACGAGAGGCAGACGGTGAAGCACCCCTCCTTGGCGAGGGGGATGCGCACGGCCTCGGAGAGCGCCCCGTCGGGAGATCGAAAGAGATACTTCGTGAACCCGTCCGCCGGGTCGGTGACCCGCTCGACGACCTCGAGGCGGCGGTGGTCGACCAGGGCCCGGGCGCCGTCGAGGAACTTTCGGGATGGGGGCTTCGAGGGCACCCCGGTCCGCCCGTGGGAGATCCAATGGGCGAGGTACCGCCGCGCTTCGCCCTCGTTGGCCCTCACGCCTTGCGCCTGGAGGTGTGCACAGAGCTTCCCCGGAAGCATGCCGAAGAGGCGGGGCAAGGGCTGGGACGGGCCGATCACCCGCGGGGTCTAGCTGGCCCCGGGCATGCTCGCCACCGGCGAGCGGCCGCGGGGGGGGTGCTCAGCCGATGCACGGAAGGACTAAGCAATCACCTCAACTTGTCGTCGCGGCGGGTGGCCTTCGCGCTTCGGTTCCGACCTTGGCGCTTTGCCCGGTAGAGCGCGTGGTCTGCGGCGGCGAGCAGTCGGGCAGCCTTCTTCGCGGCGGTGGCGCGCCCCGGGGCGAGGGCCGCGTCGAGGGTCGCGACGCCTATCGACACTGTCAGCTTGGGGATCGAACCCCCGTGGCGCATGGGCCCCCGGACCCCCTTGGCGACGGCCTTGCGGATGCGGTCCGCCATCGTCGTTCCGTTCTTGGCGTCGTGGCCCGGCAGGATCACCACGAACTCATCGCCCCCGAATCGATAGGCGCAGCCCTCGGCCTCGGTGGTCGTCTGGAGGATCGCGCCGATACGCCGGAGGGCCTCGCTCCCGGCGCGGTGGCCCCGGCGGTCATTGAGGGCTTTCAGGCGATCGACGTCTATGAAGAGCACCGCGAGGTCTTCGCGGTTCTTCTTCGCCCGACGCACCGCGTCCTCGAGGTCTGGGTGCAGGCCGCGCACATTGCCGAGGCCGGTCAGCTCATCCCGGAGGGCGAGCTCGCTCTGCTTCACCAGGTCGACGGAGTTGAGGATCGCCCGTGATATGTAGCTTCCGAGAAGCTCGACCACCTCGATGTCCCGGGCGCTGAAGGTGGCCCGACCGCGGCGGTTGATCAGCTCGAAGACCCCGCAGACATGATTCTCGAGGCGCACCGGGGCCGCCACGACGCTGCGCGTGTGGAAGCCCGCCGCGGCGTCGAATTGCTCGAAGAAGTGGGGATCATGTTCGGGACCCCCGGTGGTGTAGATCTGCCCCGATTTGTAGACGTGACCCACGATTCCGTGACCCCGGGGCACCTGCCTGCCCACCAACTGCGGAGCCGCCGCACCGAAGGCGGCGATGAAGGTGAGGGGCGACCTAGCCCGGGCGACGGTTGGGTCGTCGAGGAGCAGCGAACCGGCCTCGGATGGGACCAGGCGCGCGGTCAGGTCGAGGGTCTCGGCGA
>JAFDCW010000510.1 GCA_019312705.1 Deltaproteobacteria bacterium | reverse complement strand
GGAGGCTGTGGCCCTGGAGGACGACGTGGGTGTAGTCCCCCGTGGAAATCTCGGTCCGGACCTCCGGGCTCCGCCAGAGCCGCCGCAGCGTCGCACCGGTGCGGGTTTCGAAGCGCACCCGGGCCGGGGGCCCTACGCCATCGGCGTCGAGCAGCAGCCTCACCATGCGCGGCAGGTTGTTGAAGCGCGTGAAGCTATTGCCGATGAAGAGGACCCGCAAATTGGCATCGGCATCGGCATCGGCATCGGCGTCGGCCCGAACTCGCGGCGTGGTCAGACCGACCATGAGGCCCGAACATACGAGGAGCGCACTGAGTGATGTGAGACGCATCGTGTACTCCAATGATAGCCGAGGCTCGAATGTCGTCCTCTTTCGGGGCAAGATAGTGGGGTGCGACTCACCGTGCTCTCGGGAATGCCGGATGAAGTGCTCGTCCTCGATGAGCCTGAGCCCTGCCCCTACCGGCCCGGCGAGACCGCGCGCATGCCGCTGCGGCTGCCGATTCGTTACCTCACGCCGGCAGAGACAGACGCCCACTTCGAGCGTGGCGACCGCCGTCACGGGCGCTTGCTCTATCGCCCGACGTGCCCCGCCTGCGCCATGTGCGAGGCGATACGTCTAGACGTCGGCACCTTCGTGCCGAACCGGACCCAGCGCCGGACGAAGAGCCGAGGCGACCGCAACCTGCGTACGGAGGTGGGTCGCCCCGTAGTGGACGCGCAGCGCCTTGCCCTCTACGAAAAACACAAGCTGGGCAGGGACCTGGTCGTGGGCGACGGCAAGGCCCTCGATGAGAAGGGCTACTTCGGCTTCCTCGTCGACCGCTGCGTCGATAGCGTCGAGCTGCGCTACTACCTCGGCGATACCCTGGTCGGCATCGCGGTGACCGACCGCGGCGGTGCGAGCCTCTCCGCCGTCTACTGCTTTTTCGACCCGGACTACCCTCGGCTCTCGATCGGGACCTACTCGATTCTCAAGCAAATCGAGTTGGGGCGATCGTGGGGTTGTCGCTACATCTACCTGGGCCTCTACATCGCCGACAACGACCACATGAGCTACAAGAGCCGCTTCCTGCCCCACGAGCGCTTGGTGGGCGGTGACTGGCGGCTTTTTGACCGTGTAAAAGCAGCCCCAGCGGCCCCGGAATCATTGGAGCCTTCGTCAGAGCCGCGTTGACAAGGTGGCGTCTCCGTGCGACCCCGCATACGGACTGGAGACTCGGGGTGCGTATCAGCAGTCGGCTCGCCCTCGTGGCGCTCATCGTACCGGTGCTCTTCCTCGCGGGTGAAGAGCCCGCGGCCCAGGCGACGTCCTATACGCGCGCCTACGTCAACGGGCGCCTGGTGCCCGTGCGCTTCAACGACGGCGATAGCTTCCGCATCTTCGCGGGGGAGTATTCCGGACGTCAGTGCCGCCTCGCGGGCTTCAATACCCTCGAGAGCTTCGGGCCCGTGCATCAGTGGGGCGACTTCCACCCCTACGAGCTCTTCGTCAACGCCAAGCAGGCGACGAACCACGGCAAGCACGGCACCTGGCACTGCAATACCGACGGCGAGACGGATGTGTACGGCCGCATACTGATGGATTGCCCAGATCTGGTCGTCAGCCAGATCCGCAATGGCTTTGCCCACGCGATGAACGTCGACGATACGCCCTCCCGCCCCGAATACCTCCGGGCCCAGCAGGAGGCGATTCGCGAACGGCGCGGCATGTGGGCCCACGGGGTCCCGGCCTTCGTCCTGACCTCCCTGCACTCGAATCACGAGGACCCGGAGCGGACCAAGCCTACCTACAACCGCCTCATCTCGACTCGCGACGGTCACTCGGAAAAATGGATTCACGAGAACGACTACGGGGAGTGTGAGTGGGTTTGCTACCAGGAAGTGGTCTCCGACGAGGGCCTCGTCCGGGCCTACGCGCGCCGCCTGCGGGAAGACCCGGAGGTCTCGCCGCTCCTCAGTGAGCTCTCGAACCTGCTCTTGGTGGAGATCGTCGACCGTTGGGTCCGGCGGGAGGAGCTCCCGGCTTGGCTCACCGAAGAAGAAGAGCGCGCAGCCATGATGGAGACTCAGGGGTACAATACCGATCTGCGCCTCGCAGGGCTTCTCTCCACGCGCCTCGAGCGGGCGATGTCCGCCGGCGCCCTCGGTCAGCGAACGGTGCGGCCAGGCTCCTGTGCGCTTTACGCTGATTTCCAGCGTCGATATGGTCGCGACCGGGCGAGCTGCCTTCGTGACCGCGGTACGCTACCTTGAAGGGTCTCGGGGGGATTCGGAGTATTTGTATGTCTTCGCTTAATCGAACCCTCATGGCCTCGCTGTACGTCTTTGCCCTCTTGGGGTTCTTGGGGGCGTCCGGGACGTTCCTGGCCGCGTGTTTCACGCCAGTCGCCGAAGGGCCTCCCCTCGGCTACGAGTCGGACGAACTCGCCTGTTCCGACCGGCGCGACAACGACCGGGACGGATTCATCGATTGCGAAGACTCGGACTGCCTCGGCTCGAATCACTGCGCACGCATCATCCCCCTGGTCCCCCCGCGTGTTCAGGAAGACAACCTCCGGGCCTGCACCGGAACTCTGCTGCGGACGCGAGTTCACCAACGAAACGTGCAGCGACGCCATCGACAACGATGGCAACGGCTTCACGGACTGCGCGGACTTCGGCTGTCGCAACGGGCCCTACGTCAGTGTTTGCGATGGCAGCGAACTCGTCCCGACCGAGCTCTGCGTCAATGGCACGGACGACGACGATGACGGTCGTGTCGACTGCGCGGACCCCGATTGCCGCATGGACGGCGCTTGCATCGGAGAGTTGAACTGCAGCGACGGCATCGATGACGAGGGGGACGGCTTCGCCGACTGTGACGACAGTGAATGTCTCAGCGCCCCGGCCTGCGTGAGCGACGAGGATACCCTCGCGAAGTGCATGGACGGGGTCGACAACGACGGAGACACCTACACCGACTGCGCCGACTTTTCATGTCAAGACGACCCGGCGATCGTGATGTACTGCGAGAGCCTCGCCGAAGATACGGTCGAGGCGTGCAGCGACAGTATCGACAATGACGGCAACGGCTTCACCGACTGCGAAGACTTCTCCTGCTCGGCTTCGGATGTCCCGGCCGTCGCCGCTCTGTGCGAAACTACGGGTGGCGATGCGGAAGACACCCTCGCCAAGTGCATGGACGGCATCGACAACGACGCCAACGGCTTCCTCGACTGCGCTGATTTCTCGTGCTCGCGCTCTCTCGACGCGGCCATCGCTGCCCACTGTGCCACCACCGCCGAAGAGGGCTTCGAGCGCTGCACGGACGGGATCGACAACGACGGCAACGGTTTCGCCGACTGCGATGACAACTCGTGCGTTCCCACGGTTGCCGCTACTGAGGAGGACCGGATGCTGCTCCGGCTTTGTGAGGCAGAGTTCGAGGTCTGCAAGGATGGCATCGACAACGAGGGTGACGGGTTCCCGGACTGCCAGGACTTCTCGTGTCGTGGCGCTCGGACTTTCGGGGGCCCCCTCCAGGTGACCGCGCCTTGCCTCGAGGCGGCGCTCGGACCGGGCGACGGCATCCCCGATGCCGTGCTGCTCAACTGGCAGATGACCGACCCCGCCTTGAGCAGCATCACCGAAGACGAGGCGATCATTCAGGTCGTCATCGCCAACTGTTCTGACGGAGTCGACAACGACCAAGACGGCTTCGTGGATTGTGAAGACTGGGATTGCAATTGGCACCCGACCCTCCGGGGCCTGTGCGAATCCCGAGCAGGTGGAAGCCTGGTATGCGACTGACGAAAACAACGAGCCCCGCTCTCATCCTCGCGGCACTTCTGTACCCCGCCGTAGCCCTCGCCCAAGCCCCCGAGTCACCCCAGGAGGGTGACCAGGGCGCCCCGCCCGACGGTGCCGCCGGCGGCATGGTCGCGCCCGATGACTCGAGGCCCCCGCCGCCTCCACAGGTAGTGGATCCGCCCACCGCCGAAGCCCGGCCTATCCGGGAGACGGTCTGCGACGACCGCCAGGACGACGACGGCGATGGCCTCGCCGACTGCGCTGACGCGGACTGTTTCGGCAACCCCATTTGCGAAGCTGGGGGCAATACCGAGCGCAACAACGACCGGTGCAGCGACTGGATCGACAACGACGGCGACGGCGCCGTCGATTGCGATGACGACGAGTGCTCGGGCCCGGGGATCACCGTCTGCCAGGGCAGCTACACGGGCCCCAATGAGGGCGGCAGCACCACCGGCATGGGGGTCGACGACATCCCCGAGCTCACCGGCGACATGACCGTCGAAGACCTCATCGGCAACTTCGGCGACGCCGACGGTGAGCGCAACGACTACCTCTGCTCGGACGGCATGGACAACGACGGCGACGGCCGCGTCGACTGCGCCGACTTCGGGTGCCGCTTCGACCCCCAGGTCACGGTCTGCCAGGGCGACCCCGGCTTCCGCTTCTCGGTCGTCACCGGCATCAGCGCCTCGTACAACTTCGAGGAGAACGCCCTCGCCCCCGGGGGCTCCGTGCCAAATACCCAGGATTTCGGCGATGTGCGCTTCCGCCGGGTCCAGGTCCGTGCCCTCGGCTCCATCCCGATGATCAACAACAGCTTCTTCCTGTTGAACCTGCGTCTCGAGAACTCTCCGCGCCTGACCTTCATGGTCTTCCAGGTGCCCCTCGGCGATACCGGGCACTACGTCAACGTGAACTCCGGCTCCGGTGGCCTGTCTTCGGGCCTCATCATCAGCACCTCGAAGCAGCCCCTCCTCGACCCGCCTTTCTACCTCTTCAACGGATTCGAGCAGAACAACGGCGCGGCGGCTGAGTTTGGCGGGCCCCTCATCGGCAATACCCTCCGCTACCGGGTCTTCGGTGCCGGAGGCTCGGGCTTCTTCAACGGCAACGTCGGTGGTGCCTTCTTCCGCGACGACACCCGCAACTTCGCCTGGAACGCCGGCGGACAGCTGCACCTCAACATCCTCGGCAGCTACGACCGCTTCGATACCCCCTACCTCTACACCCCGGTTCCAGCGACCCTCGCCATCCTCGTCGGCGGCAAGTACGACCAGCGGCCCCGAGAGCGCTTCCCCGCGGTCAACGCCCAGGCGGTCTTCGAGTTCTCCCGCTTCCACGCCCGGGTGGAGTCCTACTCCAAGTACGTGCTCGATTATGGCGGTTCGTTTCAGACCGCCTGGAACGCACAGCTCTCCGTGCTGGCCATTCCCCGGTGGCTGATGTTCGCCGGGGACATCGGCGGCTTCTACCCCAGCGAGTACGGCGAGGGAGAGCCCGACTTCGACTCGGCCCTCCGGCGGCCCATTCAACAGTTCCAGTGGCGCGTCGCCGCTCACTGGTTCTGGTTCCGCAACATCGGCCTGCTCTCGCTGATGTACCGCGAGTCACGCTTCGAACAGAACCCAGACCGCGCCCAGGACAACACCCTGGAGCGGGAGATGCGCCTAGAAGCCCAGTTCCGCTTCTAAAACTGTATCGCCTGGGGCGCGATACCCGGCGCGATCCGACCTCGCTTCCTGCGCTGCCTGCTCAGCTACGAAAGGTAGCTTGCGCGGGCTGCTCGGAACCGAGGCCGCCTCGCTTGGGTCTCACGACCCAGGCGACACAGTTTACGGGCGTGGGGCGGTGGGGACTCCTGGGGCGCAGTTTGTGGGCGTGAAGCGGTGGGAACTCCTGCGGCGCGGTTTTTGGGTGTGGGTCGGTGAGGACTCCTGGGGCGCCGTTGCCCGCGTGGGGCAGTGGGAGTTCCTGGCGTGATACTGGCGCTCGGCGACTGATGTACCTGGACGCGATCGGTTCAACTGAGCGGTTCGCCCTAGCCGACTACGATCCGCACCGCTTGGGTCTCACGACCCATGCGAGACAGCTCGCGTGCGGGACCCGATGAACCCCCGAGCGATGCCCCTCGCGAGGATCCAACAGCGTCGCATGGAGCGTGAGACCCAAGCGAGGTGGTCCCGGTTCCGAGCAGCCCGCGGAGCCTACCTTTCGTAGGTGAGCAGGCAGCGCAGGAAGCGGGGCCACCTCGCGCCGGGTATCGCGCTCCAGGCGACGCTGTTCAGGCGGGGGGTACGGAGCGGGCGGTGCTGTCGCAGATGACGAGGTTGCGGCCGGACTGCTTCGCTCGGTAGAGACATTCGTCGGCGGCGTTGAAGAGCGCCTGGGCGTCGACGAAGGGTCGCCCAGGGTCCCAGGTGGCCACCCCGATGCTGGTGGTGACCCTGATCAGCTTGTCCTCGTATGGGGTCTTCAACGACTCGATGCCGGCGCGGATTCGCTGGGCGAGAATCTCCGAACCCTGGGCATTGACGCCGCGCAGCAGGACGACGATTTCTTCGCCCCCGTAGCGCCCCACGACGTCTTCGGTGCGGACCGCCTCGACGATGAAGGTCGCGAGCGCTTTGAGAATTACGTCGCCAGCGGCGTGGCCCCAGGTGTCGTTCACCCTCTTGAAATGGTCGAGGTCGAGGACCAGGCACGAGAACGGAATCCGGTGGCGGGCGGCGTAGGCAAACTCGGCCTCGAGGCGTTCGTCGAGGTGCCGGCGGTTGTAGAGGCCCGTCAGAGCGTCGCGTACCGAAGATTCGTAGAGCTTCTTGACCGCCTCGACCTCGCCGGAGCTCCTCAGATGGGCGCGGACCAGCGTTCGGCCGAGCTGCAGCCGTGACCCGTCCTCGAGTAGCAGTTCTCCGCGGATGGGGTTGCCTTCGAGGAAGGTTCCGTTGGTGCTGCCGAGGTCCTGGAAGTAGAGCTCGTTGCCCCGGATCAGGAAGGTCCCGTGTTTGCGCGAAATCCCCTGGTCGTGGATGCGAATGTCGGCCTCGCTGCCGCGTCCGAAGACCGCGGGTTTGTCGCCCATGGGGATTACC
>JAFDCW010000509.1 GCA_019312705.1 Deltaproteobacteria bacterium | reverse complement strand
GAACCGATCCCGACCTACGGCCCCGACGGCACCTGGACCGGATGGCTCCGGGACGAAAACGGCGACGCCGTGACGTCGGCGCTCACCGCCGAGAACGAGACGACCCTCACCGCCATCGCCGAGGCGACCGGCGGTCGCTACTTCCGCGCCCAGCAGGGCGGCGTCGGCATCGATCAAATCCGCCGTGAGATGCGGCGCATGAAGCAGGAAGAGCGCGAAGCCCGGCGGGTCACCGTCGACGAAGACCGATACGCCCTGGTGCTCCTTCCCGCGTTCCTGCTGCTCCTCCTCGAGGCGCTCTTGCCTGACGCCTGGATCGGGCGCCGCAGACGGCGCAAGCTCGTGCCTCAGCGCAGCGGCGCTGCCAAGGAGTCCCCGTGAACCGAAGTCTCAGCGTCATGTCGAGAACGATCCTCACGACCACCGTGTTGGGCCCCCTGGGCCTGCTCCTCGTCGTCCTCGTCGTCCTGGGGGCGCCGGCACAGGCCTCGGCCTGGGAGCCCTTCCTCACGAAGAACCGAAACGTCGAAGAGGGCAATCGCGCCATGGGCGAGGGCGACCACGGCGGCGCCCTCGAGGCCTACGACCGGGCGGCTCGCGAGCTCCCGGAGGACCCCGGGGTGCAGCTCAACCGAGGCCTCGCCCTGATGGAACAGGACCGCCTCGACGAGGCCCGCGAAGCGCTGCTCCGGGCGAGCGAGCCCGGCGGCCGTGATGACGTGCGCGCCGACGCCTTCTACGACCTCGGCCTCGCCTTCTATCGCCAAGGGGACAGCGCCGCGGCCGGCGAAGACCACCAAAACGCGCAGCGCCAGTTTCGCGAGGCCGCCGATGCCCTCCGCAGGTCGCTCCGAGCCCGGCCGGGAAACCGCGACGCCGCGTGGAACCTCGAGCTGGCCCTCCGGCGCATCCAGGAGGAGGAAGAGGCGCAAGAGCAGCAAGAAGAGCAAGAGCAGCAGGAACAGGAAGACCAAGAAGAACAGGAAGATCAGGAAGACGGCGACCAGCAGGACCAAGAGGACCAGGAAGACAGCGACCAGCAGGAACAAGAGGACGGCGAGGGAGACCAAGAGGACGCCGAGGACCAAGAGGGAGAGGGCGAAGACGAAGAGGAGAGCCAGCCGGAAGACGGGCAGGGCGAAGACGAGTCCCCCGAAAGCCAAGACGGCGACGAGTCCCAAGACAATCCGACCGACGAAGACGGCAGCGGAGGCCAGGAGCTTCCCCGAGACGTCAGCCGGGTCCTCGACGCTCTCCGGGACAGCGAAGAGAGCCTCGAACGACAGCGCGCGCGGGCGCGCGGCCAACGCGAAAACCGTCGCGTCACGATGGACTGGTGAGGCTACGGGCGCACACCGGCGCGGCCCTCGGGGCAGCCCTCGCCGTTGTCCTGGCCTCGGGGGCAACGCCCGCCGGGGTGCGAGCGCAGCAGGTGTCCGTGGACATCCAGATGACCGCCACCCCCGCCGCCGCGGCGGTAGGCGAAAGCATCTCTTTGCGCATCCGCGCCGACGTGAGCGGAGCCCAGCCCCGGGACATCGAACTGCCGGATCTCTCCGCTTTTCGAGTCACCAGCAGGCGGGTCTCGCGGCCAATGCAGTTCTCCTTCGGCTTCGGCAGCCAGACCCAGGTCGTGCGCTCGACCATCGCCTACGACCTGACCATCTCGCCCCTCAACGCGGGCCGGCACCAGATAGCGCCAGCCGCGATCGAGGTCGGCGGCCGTACATACCGCTCGGAGCCCTTGACCATCGAAGTTCCGGGCGGGGCCACGACCCCGGGCGGCCCGGCCGGCCCCGGCGCGATGGCACAGCAGGTCGACCCGAGGTCGCCGCCCACGGGCACCCTCGACGGGGCAACCTACGACGAGCAGGCGTTTCTGCGGACCACGGTCTCGACGTCGGAGCCCCACGTCGGTGAACAGGTGACGGTGACGGTCTACCTCTACGTGCGAGGGTCGATCCGCGCGGCGCCGGTCATCCAACGGGAGCCCAACGCCGACGGATTTTGGGTGCACGACCTCTTGCCGGCCAACCGCACCCTCGAGGCCCAACGGCAGATGGTCGGGGGCGTCTACTTCAACGTCTACGCGCTCCGGCGTTTTGCGGCGTTTCCATTGAGCGAAGGCGAGCACGAAATCGGCCCGATGAGCATCGCCTTCGAGACCGGGTCGCTCTTCGACATTTTCTCGACCCAGCGCTCGGGTCCGGTGCGCCGGGTCGGGGTATCCATGCCAATGCACGTCCAGGCCCTACCGGCAGCGGGAAGGCCGGCCGGCGAAGTGTCCGTCGGGGATTTCACCATCGACGCACGCCTCGACCGGACCGCGGCGGCGACGGGGGACGCGGTGACGGTGACGGCCGAAATCAAGGGCACCGGCAACCTCAAAGACGTACGCCTGACCCTCCCCGAACGGCCCGGCGTTCGCGTCCTCGAGCCCGAGGTGACGGACGCCATCACGTCCCCAAACGACGTCGTCGGTGGCTCCCGCACCTTCGCCTGGCTCGTGGTTCCGGAAGAGCCGGGACAGCACCAGCTCGGGCCCATCATTCTGAATACCTACTCCCCGTCGACGGGCGGCTACCGTCGGGTGTCGAGCGCACCTCTGACCCTCGAGGCGGCCGGAAGCGCCGTCGCTGGCGCCGCGCCCTCTCCCGAAGACGATTCCCTCGAGGCCTCGAGCGAGGCACGCCTTCCGCAACTTGGACCGATCCGCACGGAGAGTGAGCTCCTGCGAAACGCCGAGGCCGATGAGCTGCCCACCTGGCTCGCCGCGGCCCTCGCCGCCCCGCCGCTGCTCTACGCCATCTTCCTCGTCTTTGGCCTGGCCCGACGGCGCCTCGAGGAAAAGGGCGTGCGGGATGCCCCGGCCCGCATCGCCCGAGGCGCTCGAAAACGCCTGACGACAGCCGAGGGGTACGGAAAGAACGGCGACGCCGGCGCCTTCTACGGAGAGATACAGAAGGTCTTGAAGGACGTGCTCGAAGCGCGCCTCGGCGAAGCGGTCGGTGGCTTCACTTACCGAGCTCTCGAGGAGCATCTGAAGGGCCGCGGGATGGACGACGACTTGTCTCGGCGCGTCGTCGACGAGCTCGAAGGCAGCGAGTTCGCTCGATTCAGCGCCGAGGGCGCGGCGCCGGAAGAGATCGGTCGATGCAGCGAGCGGGTCGGCGCGCTGCTCGAACGCATCGACCGGTTCACTCCGCCGCGAGAGGGGCTGCGATGAAAGCCCGTATGATCGGCCCCCTAGGCGCCTTGGTCCTCTGCCTCGTCGTTTCCGTAACGTGCGCGACACCAGCCTCGGCCCAGCGCCTCGATGAGATCTTCGCCGAGGCCAACGCCGCCATCTTCGCCGGCGACGCCGATGCCGCCATCACCGGCTACGAGCGCCTCGTCGCCGCCGGCGTGGTGGACCCCGACGTCTCGTACAACCTCGCCGTCGCCCACGGCCGAGCTGGGCACTACGGCGAAGCGATCCGCTGGTTCGAGAGGTCCCTGGCCGAGTCCCCCGGCAACGACGACGCCGAGCAGGGCCTCTCGGAGGTTCGGGCCGCCCTCGGGCGCAGGCAGGCGGCCCGCGACGGCGAAGCTCTCATCGAGAACAAGCCCCCCTTCGCCGAGGCCCTCGTACGCCCCTTCAGCCGCAGCGCGCTCGCCGGGGTCGTCCTCGGGCTCGAGGTGCTCTTTTTCGGGCTGCTGGTTCTCTTCGGGCGAACCCGCCACGAAAACCGTCGCCTCGCCTACGGCATCACCGCTCCCCTGCTCGCGGTCATGCTCGCCGCGGCGGTCTTTGGCCTGCTGGTGAAGGCCGGGTTCATGGCGGACGGCGAACCAGCCATCATCGTGACCGAGGACGCTCCGGTGCGAGAGGGGCCCCACCCCCAGGCCGAAGAACGGGCGACCGCTCGCGAAGGAGAACGCGCTTACATCGTCGGCCGAGACGGCGATTGGGTGCAGGTTCGGCTACCCGAAGGCCGCCGGGGATGGCTCAGCCAGAACGACGTCGGCGTGCTCTGAGGAGCCTCGATCCAGCGAGGTTTTGGCGGACCGGGCCGTATCTGCTCGCCCGCACTCGCATCTGTCGTTGACAGGAGACGCGTCGAAAGACGACGATTCGCCCGAGCCGGGACGACCGGCCTTAGCTTGGAGCGTCCCATGGCCGCCGATACGAAGCGGAAAATCCTCATCGCCGACGACGACCTGGAGATATTGGCTCTGGTGCGTCGTCACCTCTCCAAAATGGACGTCGAGATCGTCGAAGCCGGAGACGGCGAAGAGGCCCTCGACCTGGCGCAGTCGGAAAAGCCGGACCTGGTCATCCTG
>JAFDCW010000508.1 GCA_019312705.1 Deltaproteobacteria bacterium | reverse complement strand
ACGGTCATCGAGAACATCGAGCTCTCGGGAGCCACGGTGCCGGACCAAAACGGCGCGGGCATCCGGCAGCAGGGGACCAACCTCACCGTGCGGGGTTGTTATTTCCACGACAACGAAGACGGCATCCTGGCGGGGGACGACTCGAACAGCGAGATCCTCGTCGAGTACTCGCGCTTCGAAAACAACGGGTACGGCGACGGCCAGAGCCACAACTTCTACATCAATCACGTCAAGCGCTTCACGCTTCGGTTCAGCTACTCGCACCGCGCCGTCGCTGGCCACTTGGCTAAGTCGCGCGCCACCGAGAACCACATTCTCTACAACCGCCTCAGCACCGAGGACGGCACATCGAGCTACGAGCTCGACCTGTCCAACGGAGGCCTGAGCTACGTCATCGGCAACGTCATCGTGCAGAGTGACAGCTCGCCCAATGGCGGCATGCTCGCCTACCAGCTCGAGGGCGCGCACCCCGACAACCCCAGCCACGAGCTGTTCGTCGTGAACAACACCTTCGTCAACGATCGCGTCAATGGGGGCACGTTCGTGAACGTGGGCGGTTCGGTGGCGACGCCTGTGGTGCTGCGGAACAACATCTTCATGGGCGCGGGCACCGTGACGTCTCAGGCCAACGCCGTGCTCGAGGGCAACTTCGAGGGCGATCCCATGTTCGTCGACAAGGTCGGCTACGACTTCGAGCTGATGGCGGCATCTCCCGCGGTCGATGCGGGCGTCGAGCCGGGCATGGGCGCGGGCATGTCCCTCGAGCCCAGCTCCCACTACGTGCATCCGACAGCGGGCGAGGGACGGGTGCGCGTCGGCGGCATCGACGCAGGGGCTTTCGAGCTTGGCGGCGGAGTTGTCGGCGGCGGCGGGACAGGCGGTGGCAGCACCGGCGGCGGCGCGGGAACCGGCGCTTCCGCCGCGGGCGGGGGAGCCGTGGGGACCGGCGGCGGCGGAGTCGGCGGCGGGGCGGGCACCGGAGCCAATGGAGGTTCGTCCCTCGAAGACGGAGAGGACGATGGCTGCGGCTGCCGCGTGCCGGGGCGCGCGGGGCGAGGCGCGGGGGGCGGAGCGCTGGCCATCGGTCTGATGCTCGGTGGACTCTGGGCGCGTCGACGCATGCGGCGGCGAGGCGGCGTGGGGTGATGTCGCCTCGTCGTGCCATGCGGTGCGTGGGCGCGGTCGTGCTCACCTGCGCCGCGTCGCTCGTCGCGTCGTGCGGGGGCGGCGACACGTCGGGAGGCGGCGCGGGAGGCGGCACGGGCGGCAGTGCAGTCGGCGGAGGTGGCGGCTCCGGCGGCGCGAGCAGCGGCTCAGGGGGAGAAGGTCAACCTCCTTGCCACAACTACGCGCTGCGCTTCGATGGAATCGACGACGTCGTGGATGTCGCCGACCATCCAGCGCTCGATGGGCTAACGGCGTTCACCGTCGAGGTGCGTATTCGGCCAGGACCGGGCATCGGAGACCGAGAGATGGAGATTTTCTCCCATCACTTGCATCCAACACATGGCTACGCGCTGATATTTCAGAGCTACACGCCACTGATGGGTCGCATGTTCTACGAGAGCACGCTGCTCGAGGTCAGTGGCGGTGCCGAGCCCGATGACACGTCGAAGGAATTCACCGAGGGCGTCTGGACGAACGTCGCGCTGACGTTCGACGGCACGACGACGGCGCTGTTCGTGGACGGCGCCAGAGTGGCGAGTCGCGATGCGAACATCAAGCAGCCATCCGACGTGGACGCTGTGCTTCGAATCGGCGGTTCGGCGAAGAGCGGCCAGTTCGCATTTGCGGGGGCCATGGACGTCATGCGCCTGTCCAAGGTCGCTCGCTACACCGACTCGGGGCCAACCCCGGCGCACGAGTGGCAGGCCGACGACGACACGATCGCCCTGTGGCGCTTCGACGAGGCTTGGGGTTTCGAAGCGATCGACGAGACGGGTGAGCATCACGGCGTGCTCGATGGCTTCGAAGGGCCGAGCAACGGCCCGCAGTACGAGCGCATCCTTTGCGAGGGAGTCATCCCGTGACCCGGTCGGCGCGCTAGGGATCGGGCCGCTTGGTCGTCAGGGTCACTCGCCGCTCCGGCTTGTCGTCCTCGACGAAGAAGATGGCATCGGCGCCGACGTT
Source organism: Deltaproteobacteria bacterium (assembly GCA_019312705.1). Next base: position 2,196 of record JAFDCW010000508.1, on the reverse strand, counting down.
CAGCGCCATCGGCAATGCGAGCCCGAAGGCCACTGTGCTCGGCTCGGGGTCACAGTGGCGCGGGCTGCGCCGAATCGCGCCCCCTGGTCCGAGCTCGTGAAGGGTCCAATAGACATAGTCGGCGTCCACGGCGAGGTTTCGTGGACACGCCTCTTGGTCGGCGAGGGTCTCCGCAGAGCCGACCCCCCCACTCGTGACCGCGATGCGTAGGACACTGCCGACCCCGAGGCAGTCGGAGAAGACGTCGCTATCGCCGCCCTCCGTGATGTAGAGATATCCGTCGGCGACCAAGAGGCTACGCGCGCTGACCCCAGATACCTGGACGCCTCCGCTCGGCGTGCGCTTCGGCGCCCGAAACACTCCGGGGATCGGGTCTCCAACGAAGTCGACGCGGCTCCAGTAGACGAAGTCTCCGTCGGTGGCGATGGTCGCAATGACCTCGTCCTCGTCGACGATGCGCTTGGTCTCTTCGCCGCCGTCCTCGTCGAGATACGCCATGACCGCACGCTGGCCGTCATCGATGAAGTAGACGCCATCCGCATCGACGACCAGCTGTCGCGAAGCATTGCCGGAGAACAGTCGCTCTTTTCCGTCCAACGACTCGGGCGCGGCTCGCCACAGGCCGTCTTGGTCCGTGGTTGCGCCCCAATCGGTCCAATAGACGAGGCCATCCGACTGTCGGTACTTGACGTCGAAAGCGCCGACCGTGTTGGGGACGGTGGTCTCTGCGAGATCGCGCGTGAGCCAGCGCAAGCCCACGTCGCGGTCCGCGACCACCAGCAGGTCCTCCGAGATTTGGGCGACGGAGTTGATCGCGTTGCCCGAAAGGAGCTCGAGCGTCTCGCAGTGTCCCAGCACGCACTGTCCCCCCGCGCAGCTTCGACCACACGCGCCGCAGCTCTCTGCGCTCAGATTGAGATCCCCGCAGCCCGAGAAGTCGAGAGCTTGATCCGCGGGGGGGCAGCCGGTGGGGCTCTGACCTCCGCTGCCGCCCGCGCCACCAACTCCACCTTCCCCACCAGCCCCGCCCCTGGGCTCGGAAGTCGCACTGAAGTCGTATGCCGGGAGCGCACAACCGACCGCGATGATCCCGGCTGCTGCCCCCGAGCAAGCGAGCCCGAGGAGTGTGCCAGCCAACCAACGCCCGAGCGGGCGAGGCGGGTCCGTCAGGTATGACCTTGGACGGTCAGGGTCCATTCGGCGCCCGGTCCGCATTGGCCCCCTGAGACATGGCGTACCTCGATGCTCAGCCACACTGGATCGTCTTCGCCGCCGAAGCCCTGATCGTCGTCCCAAAGGTCCGAGACCACCTCGGAACCAATGCTGGGCGTGCCCTTCTTGGGAGTGACATTGCAGTCCTGCGGCTTGTCCTGCTCGGACTGGTGCACGTACAGATCGTAGTCCATGCCCGGCGGCGAGGTGAGGGTCACCGTGTAGCTGAGGTCGGTCTCAGAGATGCTCCCCGACTCTTCGGTGATGTGCACCTTGAACCACATCGAGCCGTCGCCCGTCCGGGTGATGGTCGGGCCGTTTTCGTCGCCGGGGACGTCGGGCAGGGCCTCTGCCGACGGGCAAGTGTTCGGCGCGGCGAAGTCGCAGTTCGACGACCCACCCGCGCCTCCGCCTCCAAAACCCCCACCGGTACCGACTTCGCCGCCGGCGCCGCCCGTTGCAACTCCGGTGCCTGTGCCCGTTCCCGTGCCGGTGTCTCGAGCGCCGCCGTAGCCGCCGCCATAACCTCCGCCTCCGACGTAGCCGTCCACGCCGAAGCCCTGCTGTTCGAAGTCACCGCCCGATGCGCAGGCAGATAGCAAGAGGGCGGTCCCTCCCACGGCGAAGTACGTCAGGCGAAGCATGGCGGTCATTGTACAGGGTTCTTAGGGCGAAGGCCTACTGGTCCAGTAGGGGTGCAATCATGCCGTAGCGGACTTAGGAACGGGGTACTTGCTCGGGTGGATGCCGTCGTAGAGGAGCGTGACGGTGCGGTTGCCCTCGTTGTCGACGGCTCGCCCGCTGTACCTCGAGGCCTCGGTACCGAGACCCTGCGCCCGCGTCTCGCCGGCGAATACGGTCGCGCGGTGCAAGTAGACGATGGTGTCCAGTCGGTTCGGTTGGTTCACGGTGATCGATGCGGTGAGGTGGGCCACCGGCCGATCGTCGAGATCGCTCTCGAGTGATTTGGCCGTCGCGAGCAGG
>JAFDCW010000507.1 GCA_019312705.1 Deltaproteobacteria bacterium | reverse complement strand
ACTGCACGGACCGATCCAGGGGCGGGGCTGCTGTAGGAAAAGGCTCACATGCGGAAAATTGGGGGTATTCGAGCGACACCCGAACGGCCGCCAACCGTACTGGGGGTGCGTGCCCCCCGCAGCCCCCAATGCCCTGGGGGTTCGCTCCCCCAAAAGCCGAAACAACCGCGAGCCCCTCTATGATACTGCTCCCGCACCTGGCCGAAGGGCCGCCTTCGCCGTATGAACAACGACGAATTGGCAGTGTGGTGGAGGATCCGGATGCGTAGGTGGATGACAGCCTCGGCAATGACCCTCGCCGTCGCGGCGGTGGTGGTCTTCGGGCTGACCGAAACGGCCCACGCAGACTGGCTGACCGACCTCGAACGGCCGTTCCGGGAGGCCCTCGAGTCGGGCTCCTGGGGCGTGGCCCTCGGTTTCGTCTTCCTCGCCGGCCTCGCGACGTCCCTGACGCCCTGCGTCTACCCGATGATCGCCATCACCGTCAGCGTCTTCGGCGCCCGCCAGGCCGAGTCGCGGATCCAGTCGGCGCTCCTGTCGACGTCCTTTGTGCTCGGCATCGCCGCCCTCTTCACGCCCCTCGGGGTCACCGTAGCCATGACCGGAGGTGTCTTCGGCTCGCTCCTGGCGAACCCCTGGGTCCTGAGCGGCCTCGCTCTCCTCTTTACTGCCCTCGCCCTGTCGATGTTCGGCGCCTTCGAGATGAACCTGCCCCCGGCGCTGCAGAACCGCCTCGCCCAGGTCGGCGGCATTGGATACAAGGGCGCCTTCGCCCTGGGCTTCGTCTCGGGGCTGATCGCCGCCCCGTGCACCGGCCCGGTCCTCGCGTTCCTGCTGACCTGGATCGGCACCACCGGCTCGCCGGGTTTCGGCGGCGTTGCGCTCTTCACCTACTCGATGGGCCTCGGCGTGCTCTTCTGGGTCGTCGGCACTTTCGCCGTGTCGCTGCCGAAGAGCGGCCGGTGGCTCGAGTGGATCAAGAGCATGTTCGGCACGGTCATGCTGGTGATGGCTCTCTATTACCTGCGCGACCTGATGCCCTTCGAGCGGCCCCCGACGCGGGAGACCTGGCTCGTCGGTGGCGGCCTCGCGCTCCTTGTCTTCGGCATCGCCATCGGCGCGATTCACCTCAGCTACCACGACCCGGGCACGGTCACCCGGGTGCGCAAGACCGTGGGCGTAGCCGCAGCGGTCATCGGCACCGTCGCCGTAATCTTCTGGCTCGAGGCCCTGCCCCCGGGCGCCAAGATCGACTGGATGGAGGACTACGCCGCCGCCCGGGAGCTGGCCCAGGAAGAAGAGCGGCCGCTGCTCGTCGACTTCGGCGCGAGCTGGTGCGGGGCCTGCGGCGAGCTCGACCGCCACACCTTCAGCGACCCCCGGGTCGTCGCCGCAGCCCGAGACCAGCGCTTCGTCTCAGTGCACATCGACCTCTCGCCGGACCAGGACACCGCGGAGAAGCGCGCCGTCCTCGATAGCTACCAGCAGCGGGGCCTTCCGCTGGTTGTCCTACACAACAGCGCAGGCGACGAAGTGGACCGGGTGACCGCCTTCATGGAGCCGGAAGAGTTCTTGCAGGTCATGGCGTCGGTGGACTGACGGCACATGATGACACGACACGCTCCCTCGAACTTCGGGCTGCTCTTCATCAGTGCAGCGCTATTCGCGCTCCTGCTGGCATCCGGCTGCGGCGATGACACCCCGATGCCCGACGGCGGAGGTCCGCACATCGAGATCGGCACGGGCCCCATCGGCGAATACACGCCTGTGGCCGACGGCGACACGGCCCTGCTCGTGCGGGGGTCCCAGGGCGGACAGCACGTGTGGGTGGGCCTGCGCGCATGGAACCTCGTCACGTCGCCGGCGTTGATTCAGCTTCGCCTCGAGGGCGAGTCGGACGGGGAGATGCTCTCCATCCCCTTTCAGGTCCGCCTCACCTTCTCCGACACCCTCCCCCCCGATGCCGACTACACCCAGCTCTCGGGCCTCTCCTTGGTTGTCATCGACCCGGAGGTCGCGTTCTCCCAGCCGGTGACGATCCGCGCCCGAGTCGTCGAGAACCGCACCGGGGGTTTGGTGGCGGAAACCGCGGTCACCGGGCTCACGGTCGAATGGGACCCGGACACGCCACTGCCCGGCGGCGACGCGGGACCAAACGATGGTGACGCCAGCCTAGACGGCGGCCCAGCAGACGGCGCGGTGCCCGATGCCGGCGATGGGGGCGCGGGCGACGCCGCCCCGGACGATGCGAGCGCAGGCGACGCGGGCGCCGCTGACGCCGGCGACGGCAGCTAGACCGGCGGCCGACAAACCTACTCACTCCCGTGCGATGGCGCCGGAAGAAGACACCAGCTGCCCCCAGGCCACGCCGAGAACGAGCTCGGAATCGGAACATTCGAGCGTCCCTTTCTGATCTCGGAATGCTACGATCGCGTACGTGGCCGACGCTGTACATCCTTCTGCCAAACGTCTCGAGCTTGCGCTCGAGCTCGCAGACCTCGGCGCCGAACTCTACGCGACGAAGATGAAACGAGAGCATCCGGATTGGTGTGCCGAGAGGATCGAGCACGCCGTCGTGGCTTGGTTTCAGACGCGGCCCGGCGCCGAGCACGGTGATGCGGACGGGCCCCGGGTGCCATGGCCCAAGGGCGATGCTTAGCCTCCAGCAGTCCCTCGTCCGCGCGGACCGTTCCCGCTCCCGTTCCCGCTCCCGTTCCCGCTCCCGCTCCCGCTCCCGTCGCCGTTCCCGTTCCCGTTCCCGTCGCCGTTCCCGTTCCCGTCGCCGTTCCCGCTCCCGTTCGCCAGCAGCAACAGAAAGACCCTCCACAGCGAGGGCCGCGCCCTTGCGTCCATCGACGACCGCTCACGGAATGCCCGCGCCGAATCCTTGTCGCCATCGCGCGTCCCGCCCACTCGTTCTTGGTGGCCACGCCGCCACCATCGAAGCTCACTCCTCGGCGATAGCACAGACGAAGAACACCAACTGCCCCCAGGCCGCGCCTTCGGGCCGGACGTAGGCCACGCCGAGGGCGGCGTCCGTGGCGCCGGAGTCGAGGAACGCGTCCGGGAGGGCTACCCAGCGGGGGTCGTAGGCTTCGACGTACCAGCCGCGGACGGTGCGACCGAGGCGTCCGCGGATCCGGGCCATCGCGTTGTCGAGGGCCTCCCGGGGGTGCAGCTCACCGCGGGTTACCCGGTCGGCTTCTTGCTGAAGGTCGAGGACGTCGTCGAGTTCGGTCATCGGCGAGAGCCCGTGGCGGGTGCGCTCGAGAGCGAGGTGGGCGGCCCAACCCTGGTGGTAGGCATCAGAGTCTTCCTCGTGCCACATGCGGAAGACGGTGATCGCCGCGTGGCCTTCGGCCGCCGACACCGCGAAGGCGTCCGCCTCGTCCGCGAGCAGCAAGCGACGGGCGGTGGGCCCGGCGAGGGACCGCCGGATGAACGCGCGCGCATCGGTCGCCGCCGCGTCGCCGACGAAGAGCCGGGCCGAGGTGATCGGCCCATCGACGCGCCAACCCGCGAGAAGACCGAGGAGGGCCCGGTCGGCGCCGTCGCGTTCCCCATTGCGGTGGGCTGTGAGCCACGCTTCGAAGAGGGGCGCTTGGCGCGCCGACTCCTCGGCCGACGAAGGCACAGGATCACTGCCGGCATCGTCCCGGGCCGCCGCGAGGGCCGCGCCGATTTGGTCGACGAGGGGTCCGTCGGTCGCCGACGGCGGCAGCTCGGGCTGCGGCGTCCAGACGAGGGACGCCTCGTCGTCGCGGTGCAAGAGCATCGCGGCGACGCGATGGGGGAGCAGGCGCTGCCGCGGCACGACGACGAGCTCGAAGCGCGCCGCCGCGTCGTGGCGGTTCATCTCGCAGGTGAAGCGCACGTCAGGCAACTCGACGTGGGGGTCTGGCTCGCAGGGGGCCACGCCGTAGGCGCCACGATTGACCCACGCACCGAGGGCGCGCACACGCTCCCCTTCGACGCGTCCGGCGATGAGGAAACGACCGTCGGGCAAGGCCGAGGCGCTCACCGCCGCGCGACGCGGTGCGTAGACGACGACGAACGAGCGCCGCCCGGTCGCGTCGAAGTGGGCCTGGCCGATCTCCACCTCGAAGGGAACCGGCCGGCCCTCGAGGCGACGGCGAAGCTGGTCGTGGAGGGTGCGGTAGCCCGCTCCCAAGAAGGCGCCACGAGAGGCGGGCCGAGGCGGAAGCGCGCCGGAGGCGTGCGGAGCCGGAGCCGGCAGGCCGCCGGCAGTGGCGCCGGTAGTGCTTGCCGGCGCTCCCGTTCCCGTTCCCGTTCCCGTTCCCGTTCCCGTTCCCGTTCCCGTTCCCGTTCCCGTTCCCGTTTCCGTTCCCGCTCCCGTTCCCGTTCCCGTTCCCGTTCCCTCTCGCTCCTCCTGCAGCACCAGCACCTCGGCCCCAACCGAGGTCACGCCGCAGCGCCCGAGGATGAAGTCGAGCAAATCGCGCGGGGGCTGAGCGCCGTGCTCGGCGACGAAGGCCGCGAGCCGGTTGGCGCCGCAGGCCATTCCGGCGGTCGAGACGACTCGTGCCGAACCGCTCTCCTCGATGGCCTGGGCCACGGCGCCGTGATCTACGGGCACATTGCCCGTACCAAAGGCGGGGACCGCTCCGAGGTGTTCTCCGGAGACTTGGCCCGGAAGCACATAGGCCTCGACCTCAGTGACGGCCGGGACCGCGTCACCGCTGCCGTCGTCCCGGGCCCCGCGGGCGATTTCGGGGCGAAGGTCGTCGGCGGTCGGGAACGAGACAACCGGCACGATCTCCGGAAGCCCCGCGCCGCACCCGATGCACGTGATGGCGCAAGCGAAGAAAGCAGAGACAGAGACGAGTAGAAGGCGCGCCACGGTGCTCCGCTACAGGAACGAAGCCATGTAGTCCGGGTCTTCGATGGACAGCGCCTTCGAGGCGACCTTCAAGGGCTTGAACGTGTCGAGCATCAAGGCGAGCTCGTCGGTTCGCTTGACCCCGATGCTCGCTTCGTAGGCGCCGGGGTGCGGCCCGTGGGGCATGCCCATCGGGTGGTAGCTGATGGAGCCCGGGCCCACGCCCAAGCGGCTGGTGAAGTTGCCGCTGACGTAGAAGAGGATTTCATCGCAGTCGACCGACGAGTGCGGATACGGACACGGGATGGCGTCGTCGTGGAAGTCGACGACTCGGGGGACGAAGGAGCAGATGAGCGCGTCCCGCGTCGCGAAGGTGCCGTGCCAGTCCGGCGGTAGGTGGACGAGGCCGGCCCGGGCCTGGAACTTCAGGATGGGGAAGACCCAGGGGTAGACCGTGCCGTCCCAGCCGTGCACGTCGAGGGGTGAGTGCTCGTAGTGGAAGGTCGTGAATTCGTGGCCCTGCTTGATGACGACGTCACGGATGCCCTCGTCGAGGGGCCCTTTGAA
>JAFDCW010000037.1 GCA_019312705.1 Deltaproteobacteria bacterium | reverse complement strand
AAGCCGAAGAAGCGGGGCGCCTCGCCGAGGCCGAGCGCATTCGCGTGGCCGAAGAGGCCCGGGTAGCCGCCGAGCGCGCCGCCTTCGAGGCCGCCTATCCCTTGCACGGGGTCGTCTACCACTTCGTCGCCCAGGTCTTCGGCGAACCCGACGGTGAGCGCCCCATCGGCTACATGCGTCGGGGAAGCCAGTTTCGGACCAGAGCATCCGTCCGGGGCCGCGATTGTCGCGCGTGGCACGAGGTCCCCGGGGGCGGCTTCGTATGCGCCGGACGCGGTTTCGTGATCGGCGAGACGCCCCAGACCTTCGAGCCTTCACCGAACCCCGCGGCCCTCGAGGACGCCCTGCCCTACCTCTACGCATATACGATGCGGGACGTCGTCCCCCAGTACTTCCGCATCCCGACAATGGCCGAGGAGACCGAGGCCGAAGAGGCGATCCGGGATCTGGCGACCCGCGAGCAGGCCCGGCGCCGCGCCGAAGAAGCGGCCGCGAGGGACGCGAACCGAGAAGCCATCGCCGCCCCCGACGCCGGCTCAGGCGCGGCGAACTCTGCGACCGAAGAAGACGGCACCTCGGGCGAAGAGGGCGACTCGCCAGCCCACGCCGAGGGCGAAGCCGGGGCTGAGCGCGCGTCGGCGGTCGAGGCCCCAGCGCCCCCGGGCACCGACGCCGAGACGGAAGCAGAAACCGAAGCCGCCGAAGAGCCGGACCTGCCGGACTACCTGCGCACCCGCATGCTCCGCGGCTTCTATGTGAGCGTCGACCAGGAAGAAGCGAGTGAGGCAGGACGCCGCTTCTACCGCACGGTCCGCGGGGGCTACGTGCGCGCCACGGAGCTCACACCGAACGAGCCCCCCGAGAGCCGGGGCGTCGTCCTCGGCGGGGACTGGATGCTGCCCGTGGGCATCGTCTACCGCACGGGCGTGCACAGCCTCCGCCGCGAACCCGCGACGGGCCGTATGCGCGACCGGGGCACCCTCGACCGCCATTCGGCCCTGCGCATCGCCGACGACGACCTAGTCTACCGAGACCGGCGCTACGTCGTGTCACGGGATGGAGCCATCGTGCGCGAGTCTTCCCTGCGCATCGTTCGCCACCGCGCCGTGCCCCCGGGAGTGCCAGCCGGGGCGAAGTGGATCCACGTCGATCTCTCGGACCAATACCTCGTCGCCTACGAGGGCGAGACCCCGGTCTTCGCCACTCTGACGTCGACGGGCAAGGAAGGCTTCGAGACGCCGGTGGGCCTCTACCGCATTCAGTCGAAGCACGTCTCGACGACCATGGACGACGACTCGAACCCCGAGGGGGCCTACAGCATCGAGGACGTGCCCTGGACCATGTACTTCCACGGCAACTTCGCCATCCACGGGGCGTTCTGGCACTACTCCTTCGGGCGCGTGCGCAGCCACGGATGTGTAAACCTCGCCCCCGCAGACGCCCGGTGGATGTTCTCCTGGAGCACCCCGACCCTGCCCGCCGCCTGGCACGGCATGTTTGCTGGGCCGAGAGACGGAACCTTCGTCTTCATCGAGGAATAGCCCTCTCGGGCCTCTCCCAGGTTGACTCCCGGAGGGGCGCTGGTACTTGGTGCCGGTGCATCCGGCGCGTCCCGTTCTGCCTTCGAGGCCCTGCCCTGTTTGCGGTAGCGACGTAGACCCGATCCGCGCGCGGGAGGTCGTCGCCTACGTAGGCGGGCTGCGCTACCTCTGTGACCAGATGTGTCGGACCCGTTTCCTCGAAGGCGAGCGAACCCACGAGAGCTTTCGTCCGCCGGTCATCATCACACCGCGGAAGGACCCGCACACGGGCATAATTCGCACCCACGACCCCTCGGCCCTCGACCCCCTCGCCCGGCCGACGAAGGTCGAGGTTCGTGACGTATCCCCCCCGTGGCTCGGCCTCGGCGCAGCCGGCGTCGGCGCCGCCCTGTCGTTTTTTGGCACCGTGCCCTTCGTCGCCATGGCGAGCGCGGCGGCGACCCTTGCGTCGGTGGCCGCTGCGGCCTTTGGCAGCCGGTTGGCCCAACGAGACATCGGCGCAGCGGCCTGGTTGGCAGCCCCCCTCGGGGCGAGCCTCGCCGCGGTGGGCGCGCTCTTGGGAACCCTCGAAGGAACCGAGACGTGGGCGGGCCTCTTCGGTGCCGCCCTCGCGGCAGCCGTCGTCAACGGCCGCATCTTCCTCGACGAGCGCGCACGCCAACCCATCGACCGCGCGCTGGCCAATCTGACCGCGTTGCTCCCGGCGAAAGCCCGCGTTCCCGTAGATGAGCGCAGCCACGGCGAACTCGCTCTCTCGGAAGTGGACGCCGCCGGCCTGCGCACCGGGGAAGAGGTGCTGTGCATCGCCGGCGAAGTGGTGCCGGTCGACGGCGTGACCGTCGGGGGCTCGGCCTCGGTGCTTCCCCACCCCGCCGCACGCCTGCCAGTGACGCGGCGCGCCGGCGAACCGGTCCTCGCCGGCGCCCGGGTTACCGACGGCGCACTTCGCCTCGTCGCCACCCGGGTCGGTCCGGAGCGGGCGATCGCACGGGCTGCACGTTTCGGAGCCGACGCAGGACCGAAGACCAGCCCGGGGGTGCGCCGCGCCCAGCGCGTTTCGTTCCTCGGTGGCATCTTGGCTGCCGTCGCGGGGGTCCTCGCCCTGGGAATGGGCGCTGGACTTCCCGCGGCCCTCTCGGCGGTCGGCGCGGTCCTCCTCGCGGCCCCCCTCGTCTCTCTCTGGCGCGCAGCGACGCTTCCCCTCGCCGCCGCCGGCGCCGCTGCGGCGGCCCGGGGAATCACGTTCGCATCCGGGGCTCAGCTCGAACGCGCCGGACGCGTCGGGGTCTGCGCGCTCACCACCCGAGGCACGGTCACCGAAGGCGAATTCGAAGTCATGGAGCTGCACCCTACCGGAGGCGCGAAGGCCGCTAGAGTGCTCTCCCTCGTCACCGGTGCGGAAGATGCCGCCGGAGATACCCCAATCGGTCGCGCCATCGCTCGGTACGCCAAGTCCGAAAACGTGGCACCGGCCACGGTTCGGAGGGCCCTGCGCCTCCCGGGACGGGGCGTCACGGCCCTCACCCCCGATGGCGAGTCCCTCGTCATCGGCAATCGCCAACTGCTGCTCGACGAAGGCGTGAGCATTGCGGTCGCCGACGAGGAAGCAGGGAGAGCGGAGGCCCGCGGCGACACGGTCCTCTTCGTCGGAATCGCCGGTCGAGTGCGCGCCGTGCTGGCCCTCAATGACCCGGTCCGCCCGGGCTCCCGAGCCGCTGTACAACGCCTCTTCGACCTCGGCACCGAGGTGGTCTTGCTCTCCGGAGACCACCGCACCACCGCCGCAACGCTGGCGCGGCAGATCGACGTCGTGAACGTGCGCGCCGAGCTACTCCCGGAGGCCCGCGGCGACGAGGTGCGGCGGCTCCGGGAAACCGGAGTCGAAGTCGCCGTGGTCGGCCACCCGGACTCCGAGGACACCGCCCTCGCCGAGGCCGACACGGCGATCATCCTCGGCGCCGCGGGTGCCGAGGGGGACGGTCGCACCGTCGCCCTGACCACCCACGACATCCGCGATGCGGCGGGCGCGCTCTTCATCGCCCACGCGGCTCGCGAGGCGGCGACCCGGGCGACCCTCGTCGCCGCCATCGCCGGCTGCGTGGTGATCGTAGCCGCCGCCTTGGCATTCGCAGGCCCGGCGGCGGCGGCCCTCGCCGCCGCCCTAATCGACGCATATGCGCTACCTTCCGGCGCCCGGCTGTTGCGCCGGGTAGACCTCCGCGTTCCGGCGCCGGCTTGAGGAGACAGTAATGAGCGACAAGGCCTGGGGCGGACGATTCGAAGAAGAGATCGACGACGTTGCGCCCCGATTCAGCGAGAGTGTTTCGTTCGACCGCCGCCTCTATCGCGAGGACATCGAGGGTTCGATCGCCCACGTGCGCATGCTGGCGAACCGCGGGATCATCCCGGCCGGCGATGCCGAAAAGATCGAAACCGGCCTCGGTCAAGTGCAGAAGGAGATAGAAGACGGCGAGTTCGAATGGGACGTGCACAAAGAAGACGTGCACATGAACATCGAGTCCCGGCTCACGGCCAACATCGGCGACGCCGGTGGACGCTTGCACACCGGACGCAGCCGCAACGACCAGGTCGCGACGGACATGCGGCTCTGGGTTCGCCGGGCCTGCCGCAAGACCGCCGAGGCCATCGAGGGCCTAGTCGCTGTGCTCTCCGTGCGCGCCGCTGGCACCGTCGATGTCTTGATGCCGGGCTACACGCACCTCCAGCGCGCCCAGCCCGTTCGCCTGGCCCACCACCTGCTCGCTTGGGCCGAGATGCTTCTCCGCGACCGCGGTCGCCTCGAGGACGCCGCGCGACGCCTCAACGAGTGCCCCCTCGGGGCCGGCGCCCTCGCCGCGACGACCTTCCCCATCGACCGTGACGCAACGGCAGCGGCCCTCGGCTTCGACCGACCGACCCGAAACTCCCTCGACACCGTCGCCGACCGCGACTTCCTGGTGGAGTTTGTGGCCGGCCTAGCCAATTGCGCAGTGCACCTGAGCCGCATCGCCGAGGAACTCGTCCTCTGGAGCAGCCAGGAGTACGGCTTCGTACGTATGAGCGACGCCTTCACGACTGGCTCGTCGATGATGCCGCAAAAGAAGAACCCCGACATGGCCGAACTCGTCCGAGGCAAGACCGGCCGAGTGGTGGGCGACCTGGTCACCCTCTTGGTCATGCTGAAGGGCCTGCCGCTGGCCTACAACCGGGGCATGCAAGAGGACAAGCCGCCGGTCTTCGACGCCTTCGACACCGTGAACGACAGCCTCGCGGTCCTGACCGGGGCAATCGCCACCGCCCGGTTCGGCGTCGACGCGATGCGCGCTGCCCTTGCGACCGGCTTCCTCGACGCGACCGAAGTCGCGGACTACCTCGTCACGAAGGGCGTGCCCTTCCGCGACGCCCATCACGTCTCTGGGCGGTTGGTAGCCCGAGCGGTCGCCGACCGGAAGACGCTGTCGGACCTTCCCCTCGATGTGTACCGTGAAGAGCACGCGGCCTTCGACGACGGCGTATACGGCGCCCTCGACATGGAGACCGCAGTAGAACGCCGGGACGTGCCCGGCGGGCCCAAGCGGGCGCGGGTCGAAGCCGCCATCGCCGAGCTCCGGGAGCGCCTCACGGGCTTCACCGTCGACATCGAAACCATCGCCAAGGCCCACGGCGCCGAGGAGCGACCATGAGTGGCATTCCGAAATCTCGACACTACGCCCACGTCGACGGAGAGCTGCTCTGCGACGGCGTATCGCTCACCAAGATCGCTGAAAAGTTCGGCACGCCGACCTACGTCTACAGCGGCGCATCGATCGACCGAGCCTATGCGGCAATCGACGAAGCCCTCTCCTTCGCGCCGCACCTGATCGCCTACGCCGTGAAGGCAAACTCCAACCTGGCCGTCCTCGCACGCCTCCGGGACCTCGGCGCCGGCGCCGACATCGTCTCCGGCGGCGAGCTCGCGCGTTGCCTCGAAGTGGGCATCGGCGGCGACCGCATCGTCTTCAGCGGCGTCGGCAAGCGCGACGAAGAGATCGAGGCTGCCCTCCGCGCGTCGATTCGCTCGATCCACGTCGAGAGCGCCCAGGAGGTCGAAGCCATCGAGGCCATCGCGGAACGCCTCGGGGTCGAGGCTCCAATCTCCCTGCGCATCAACCCCGATGTCGACCCGAAGACCCATCCGTACATCGCCACGGGCCTGCACCACACGAAGTTCGGCCTCGAGGTCGGCGTCGCCGAAGAGCTGCTTCCGCGCATCCTCCGGAGCCAGCGCCTCGTCCTCGAGGGCGTGACCTGCCATATCGGCTCACAGATCGGCGACGTCTCGTCGCTGCGCGAGGCGGTCGGCGCCACGGCGGCCCTGGCCAAGCGCTGCCGCGACGCTGGCGCCCCGATTCGCACCCTCGACGCCGGCGGCGGCTGGCCCATCCCCTACGGCGACGAGAGCGACGACTTCCCCGAGGCGCGTACATTCGGAGACGCGATCCGCGACGGCTTGGCCGACGCCGGAGCCGACGACCTCGGCCTCGAAGTCATCGTCGAACCTGGCCGCGCACTGGTCGGCGAGGCGGGCACGCTCGTATCCCGGGTAATCTTCGTGAAGGACCAACCCTACCGACCCGACGCCGTCGCCGGCGAGTCCGAGGAGAGCGGGGAGAAGCGCTTCGTCATCGTCGACGCCTCCATGTCCGAGCTCATCCGCCCGGCCCTCTACGACGCCCACCATGGCATTTCGCCGGTCAAGACCCCGCCCTCTCAGGTGGCCCGCTCCCTCGCGGACGTCGTCGGCCCGGTCTGCGAGAGCGGCGACTGGCTCGCCAAGGACCGCCTCCTGCCGCCCCTCGAGCGCGGCGACCTCATCGCCATCATGAGCGCCGGGGCCTACGGCATGGTCATGGCGAGTAACTACAACTCCCGCCCGCGGCCGGCCGAAGTCCTGATCGACGAGGGTGAGTTCCGCGTGATTCGTCAGCGCGAGACCTTCGCCGAACTGATGCGCAGCGAAGAGCGGGGCTAGCGACGGTCCAGGGCACGACGCCTCTCGTCGAACCCACTCCCGTTCCCGTTCCCGCTCCCATTCCCGCTCCCGCTCCCGCTCCCGTTCCCGCTCCCGTTCCCAGAATTAACCCATCGTTAAGCGGCCCTTCGGCGGGTGTACGTCAACGTGCCCGGTGTCATGCGCCGCACCCACCTGCTCCTCGTCGGCTCCCTCGCCGGCTCCCTCGCGATGCTCTCTGCCTGCAGTCCCGCAGGCCCCCCGGGCGCCCCGCCCACGGGCGACGCGGCAATCTCCGCCGATAGCGGTACCCCCTCCGACGGAACCGCGCCCTTGCCCGCCGACGCCGGGTGGCCGGCCCCGGACGGCGGGTCGTCTCCGAGCGACGGGGGGCGCACCTCGGATGCCACCCTGCCCCCGGCGGACACGGGCACCGACTCCGGAATCCCGGGATGCCCCTACGGCGGCCGCCCGCTCATCACCGACGCGCCCCTCGGCCACGTCTCCGGCCGGACGGAGACCGTACGCACCGGCGGTTTCACCGACGAATACCTGTACGACGCCAGCGGCGCCTACAAGCTGGGAATCCGCCGAGAGTGGGGAAGCAGCGTCACCTTCTTTGGCGAGGCCGGCACCGGGCCCGGGCAGAACAACACCAACACCATTGACGCCAACGACACCGGCCGCGAGGTCCAGGTGGCCCTCTACGACCCCGACCGCACAGTGCAGGGCTGTTCCTGGAACGCCAGCTGCGCCCGGTCCCCAATCTGTCCGCTTTCGATTCGCTACCTTGGCTGGAACCCGGTCCAGGGCGGCAACCGGTGCAACAACGGCTCGCCGACGGAGTCCGTGAGCACGGGCCCCGGCAGCCTCATCACCACCACCGTACCACTCCAGTGGAATCCCGACTGGGACGCCCACGAGTGCAGCTCGGACAGCTGTGATTCGCGAGGGGCGGCCTCGAGGCCCCCGAGTGACGTGCGTCTCACCCAGACTATGCGGTTCGTCCGGCCCCGCGTCGCCGAGCTCCGCTACACCGTCGAGAACCTCGGGGACATCGCCCACGGCGCCACGGGGCAAGAGATGCCCACGATGTACACCTCGAACGGGCAACGCGGCATGCAGGATCTCTGGCGCTTGATGGACCCGAGTGGAAGAGAGGTCCCGATCGACACGCCCAGCGACGCCGACGGCTTCTTCTACGAGAACTTCCGCGCCAGCGGCCCCTGGGTTTCACTCCAGAACAGCGACCTGAGCTACGGCGTCGCCATCCTCTACGAAAACGGGCTGAGCGCTTTCCAAGGGTGGCAGAAGCGCTCTCTGCCCTTCAACAACGTGCGCTCCAGGATCATCTTCGGCCTGCCCGCTCGCGGGACCGTGTACGCCCGGGCCTATCTCCTGGTCGGCTCCTTCGCCACGATTCAGGCCGACGCCACGGAGCTCCTCCGGACGATGCCCGCCTTCGGCTCCCTCGACGCTCCCACGAATGAGGTGAGCACGGGGACCGTCGCGTTTCACGGATGGGCCCTCGACAACCGGGGCGTCGCATCGGTCGAGGCCCGCATCGACGGGAGCGTGACCGTGCCCATGCGCTATGGCGATAACCGACCGGACGTATGCCTGGTCTGGCCCGGCTACCCGAGCTGCAGTCGAGTGGGCTACTCGGGCAGCTACGACTTCGGAGCGCCCACCGAGTGCCCGCACCTGGTCGAGATCATCGCGACCGACACGGACGGAAACCGTCGAACGATTGCCGAACGGCTGGTCACCGTCCGATGAGCGAGCTTACGACGACAGGCATCGTGCAAAGGCGCTCGGTGCTCGCGCCCATCCCGCTCATGCTCGCGCTCTCCGCACTGGCGGCCCTGGGGTGCAGCGTCACGGCCGCCGCCACACTGCCGGACGGCGAGGCTGACTTCGACGCCGGCACGGACCGCGTCGACGGCTCCTCGGCCGTCACCGACGGCGCCACATCCGTCCCCGATGGCAGATCATCGCCCACAGATGGCGCCGCCCCCGATGCGAGCTGCGACGGGGCCGAGGTATGCGACGGACGGGACAACGACTGCGACGGAGTCGTCGACGAGGGCCTCACCCGAGCCTGTTCGGATCTCTGTGGAGGCGCCGGCGATCAGTCATGCAGCGGCGGCGCTTGGCAACTGTGCGTCCCGAGGTCTCCGGCCGCCGAGACCTGCGACGAGCTCGACAACGACTGTGACGGACTCGTCGACGAAGAGATCTCGTGCGCCCCGAAGAAGCCGCGCCTCACCGTCGTCATCCTCGCCGGCCAGTCCAACATGGTTGGCCTGGGCATCAACAGCGAGCTAGGAGCCGCCGACGCCGCCTCCGTGCCGCAAGCTCACATCTACTACAACGACTCGGTCCACCCGAATCCGAATGCGATGCGCTGGACCGGGCTGCGCCCGGGGTTCGGCGTGCTCGCAGACCGCTTCGGGCCCGAGCTTTCGTTTGGGCGACGCCTGCATGAGCTGTGGCCGGGACGCACCATCGCCATCCTCAAAGTGGCCGAGGGAGCCACGGCGTTGTCCGATCGCTGGGCCGCGGGCACCGGAGACCTCTACCGGCTCCTGGTGCAGGAGGTCGAGCAACAGATGCGCGATCTTCACATCGAATGGCGACCGCAGATCGCGGGATTCGTGTGGATGCAGGGGGAGTCCGACGCCTTCAGCAGGCGCGATGCGGGGGCCTACGAGGCGCGGCTGCGAGCGTTCATCGAAAGGCTTCGCGAGGACATCGGGGTGCCGCTGGTCCCTGTGACCGCCGGCCTGATCTCGGACCAAGATCTCTGGCCCCACGCCGACGCGGTGCGCAGCGGGACCTCTCGACTGGCGGACGACCTCGGTCCGATGATTGCCGTCGAGACCAATGACCTGCGCACCCACGCAGCAGATCCCGCCCACTACGACTCGGCGAGCACGTTGACCCTCGGCCGACGCTTCGCCGAGGCGACAGCGGCCATGCATGGCTCGTCCTGGAGCTTCCCAGAGGACCTGAGCAGCGCCCGCGGGGATGGCTACTGGACCTACCTCGAACACGCACCGGGGAGCGCACCCACATCGCTGGTCTATGATCGCCGCAGCGGCCGCTGGGAGGGCATGGAGGCCTCCGTGGGCACGTCGATGGTCCAGCCCAGTGCGGGCCGTGCTGCCGAGATCGCATGGTCAGCGCCGCTAAGCGCCCGCATGCGCGTCACCGTCTCAGCGACGGACGCCGGAACCTCGGGCGACGGGACCGAGGTGGAGATCACCGACGGCGAGCACGTACTCTGGGGACCCGCCCGGCTCACCCACGGCGGAACGGCGGGCCACGTGCTCACCCTCGACATGCGGCAGGGGCAGGAACTCTTCTTTCGGACGACTGCCGGGCCTGCCGGAGACGCCGCCGGGGACGGGGTGCGCTGGAACATCGACGTCGATGTCCTCGACTTCGACGAATAGCGCCCCGAGCCCCCTCAGCCTCCGTTGGTCCCTGTCCCGTTTGCCCAGAGCCCCGCGCGCAGCGACTTCATGCGGTCGTCGACGGCGCCGAGGCGGGCCATGACCGAACCGGTCGCGGCCTCCAGTTGCTGGATCGATGACTCGCCCTCCCGCTTGGCGTCCCGGGCGGTGCGAATCACATCGGCGATGGACCGGGTCATCTCCTCGGTGGCACGTCGCACGAAGTCGACGAGCTTGTCGCCGAAGACGTCGATCTGTGCTTCAAATGCATCCGCGAGCTTTTCGGCCGCTTCGATGATGGCCTTGGGGCCTTCTTCGAGGGCGCGCTCCTTGACCCGCTGGTCCGCACGGCCGCGGAAGACGTAGGCAAGGATGGGTGCCGCGAGAGTGAGGGCGCCCCCGACGAGCACGTTCGACAGCGCCATGATGGTCACGCCGAAGGCACCGAGGGCAAAGACGCCGACGTCGTAGGCGAAGGTATTCACCTTCAGGTCGAGGCTCTGGGCCGCGGGGCCGAGGACCTCCCGTAGACGGTTTGCCTTGTCCTCGGCGTCCTCGGTGACAAACGCGATGGCCTGCTCCGCGACACGCTCGAGGCGCTTGGCTACTTCGTTTGCCTCCTGGTCCGCGAACTCGCGAAAGCGCTCCTCGATGAAGCCCGGTAGGTAGCGCCTCAGGTCATCGGCCTTGCTCGCCTCGATCTCCTCGGGAAGGGACGCGGCAAAGGCATGGGCCCAATCGACGACTTCTTTGCGGGTGGTGGCCCGGACCGCCGCGAGGGCCTCGCGAACGGCCTGCTCGCGTGCTTCGACAGTGGACTCGGACCCGTCGAGGTCCGCTTCGAGCCGGGACAGACGCCCGTCGAGGTCGCTCTGCTCCATCGAGAGCACGCGCTTCTGCACCTCGACGCTCGTCCGCAGCACGCCAGAGGTACGCAGGGCGAGGTCGAGGGCGTTGTCGAGCAAAACGCGGCCCCGCTCCTGCTGCAAGAAGCGCGTGAGTTCAGCCACGAAGGGGTCGATGCCCGAGTCTTCGCGGTCGCCCTCGAGGGCACGCTCCGCGGACAGCAAGAAGACCTTCGGGTCTTGGACGATTTCGGCGAGGTGCTTGCGCGCGTAGGCGAGAGCCTCCTGCTGTTCGGGTTCGTCTAGGAGGTCGGCCTTGTTGATCACGAAGCGCAGCTTGTCGCGCGAGGCAGCGAGCAACTTGTTCGCAATGAACTGGCGCTCGCTCTCTTTGAGAATCTGCCCCGCGTCGAGGAGGAAGATGACCGCGTCGGACCGCGGGATGTATCCGTAGGTGATCTCCGCGCGCTGGTGGTTCAGGTCGTTGACCCCGGGGGTATCGACGAGCACGACGCCCTCGGCGAGCATCGTCGAGGGGTACGACATCTCGAGAAAGTGCACGTCGTCCCGGGCGCCATCGCCGCCGACCATGAAGTTCTCCAGGTCCCCGATGGGCACATCGACCTTGTCGCCGTTTTCCGACACCGCCCGCGCGCTCGGCGTATCGCCGTGCTCGATGTGGTGGATCAGGGCGGTCGTGGGAGTGACCCCCACGGGCAGCACCCGCTCGCCGAGGAGGGCGTTCACGAAGGTGGTCTTGCCGTGATTGAACTCCCCGAGCACCACGAGATGAAATCGCTCACCCTCGAGGCGGGGGATGCGGTCGTCCCGGAGCTTGTCGGCGAGAGACTCAGCGCCGGAGTCTTCGGCCAACCCCGCTACCTCTCGCAAACACGCGAGCACATCCGCCTTACCGGCGCGAAAATCAATCGACACTCGAGTCCTCCTCGTCTTCCGACTTCTGGGCCTTCTGCAACTTCTGAGTCTTCACGATCCGGATGATTTCGTGGGTCCGGTCGTCGACTTCTTCCATGGTGAGTCCGTCGTCCCCCACACCGATGGCGCGGCGATATATCTCGCTCTCGGCAAAGACCCGCATGGCCTCGATGCGCTTGGGGAGATAGGGGTGCGAGGCGAAGAGTTCGGTCAACCGCCCGATGCCCTGGCGGCCTTCATCGGCCTGATTCAGGTACTCGTCGACGTCGAGTTCTTCGTAGAGCTTCTTCGAGCCGCAGGCCATCTTCAAGAACGACCGGGACGCGGCCTCGAGGTCTCCGCAACAGAGCAACCCAGCCCGGTCGCAGGTCACCTCGGCGCGGCGGTACCACGCCTGCAACGCGACCTCCGCCGGCGGCATCAGATAGCGCAAGAACGAGGCTGCCGTTTTCAGCAGGATGAGCACCGTATTATAGATGACGTGTTTGTTCTGGATGTGCCCCGTCTCGTGGCCGATGACGAACTTGAGTTCGTCCGCGTCGAAGTGATCGACCAGGGCCGAGTGCACGACGATGAAGGCGTCGTCGTCGGTGCCAAAGGTATAGGCGTTCACCACAGGGCTATTCGCGATGTAGACCTGCGGCACGGCGACATCGAGGGTCTCGGCGCATTCCCGAGCAACGGAGTAGATGCTCGGAAACTGCCGCTCCGTGACCTTGATGGTCGTGCCGAGGAGCTTGTTCTTGTAGACGTCCTTGTACATGCGGACGGTGGACGAGGCGGCCAGCTCCACGGGCTTCATGCGGCGGAAGGCGTTGAGCATCGCGACATCGGCCGCGTAGGCGTACCGGGCGCCCTCTTCTCCGCCGTAGGCCGCCCGTTTCTTTCCAGCAACGTAGCGCGAGAAACCGGCCCCGCCTCCCCCTA
>JAFDCW010000506.1 GCA_019312705.1 Deltaproteobacteria bacterium | reverse complement strand
GGCATGGACGCCTTGGTCAGCGAGATCAACCGCATCAAGGCGCTGCTCACGAGCGATCGGCCGATGAGCGACATCCAGCTCTTCAGCCACCTCAAGGCGCTCAACGAGATCAAGGCGGCGCTCCAGGCCATGGGCACGCATCCCGCCCAGGAGTGGCTGGCCCGGGTCGATCAATTGCTCGGCCACGTATTCCAGAGCGGGAAGTTCTCGCAGTAACGTGATGACCGTTGCACATCGATCGTGCGCGGCCTGCTATCGTCGGGGCACGCGATGAATATCGACCGAGACGTGCTGCACAAGCTCCTCGAGACCGGCGTAAAGCACGGGGCGAGCGACATCCACTTCCGCCCGGGCGCTCCCCCGATGTATCGGGTCCACGGCGAACTGGTCCCCCTCAAGTCGGCGAAGCTGGTGCCGGCGGTCACCGAAGAGGTCGCGCTCCTCGTGGCGAAACGGCAGCTCGACGAGACCACCGTCCGGGAGCTCGACGAGCTCGACACGTCGTACTCGCTCCCGGGTGTCGCACGGTTCCGAGTGAACATTTACCGACAGCGCGGCTCCCTCGCCCTGGTCTTGCGCATCATCCCGAGCGAGCTCCCGAGCCTCGAGCAACTGGGCATGCCCCCGGTCCTCTCGGAAATCGCTCTGACCGAACGCGGACTGGTGCTGGTGACTGGAGCAACCGGCTCGGGCAAGACCACCACCCTCGCCGCCATGCTCGACGTCATCAACGAGCAGCGCGCGTCGCACATCCTGACCATCGAAGACCCCATCGAGTTTCTTCATCCCAACAAGCTAGGCTCGATCTCCCAGCGCGAGCTCGGCCTCGACACCCGCTCCTACATCACGGGCATGCGCTCGGCGCTCCGCCAGGACCCCGACGTCATCCTCGTCGGCGAGATGCGCGACGCCGAGTCGATAGACATCGCCCTCAAGGCGGCCGAAACCGGCCACGTCGTCTTTTCGACGGTGCATACGACCGACGCCGTCAAGACCATCAACCGCATCGTCAGCGTCTTTCCCGCCGAAGAACAGAAGGCGGCACGCCTGCGCCTCGCCGAGAGCCTCGCGGCCACCGTCTCCCAGCGCCTCCTGCCACGGTCCGACCGGGCCGGCATGATCGCGGCCTGCGAGATCATGATCTGCACAGGCTCGGCGAGGGACGCCATCGCGGACCCGTCCCAGGCCTCGCTCACCGACATCATCGAAAAGGGCGCCCAGCAGTACGGCATGCAGAGCTTCGACCAGCACCTGGTGGCGCTCTTCCGGTCGAAGGTGATCACCAAGGAGACGGCTCTGCGCGCGTCGAGCAACCCTTCGGACTTCGAGCGAAACCTCTCGTTCACCTGATCGGCCGCCGAGTGGTCGACGACGAATTGCGCTAAGCTCGAAGCCTTGCCCTCCCCTTCCGTCATCTCCTTCGCGGCCGCTTGGCTGCTGCTCGCGGGCTGTTCCCTCGATACGAGCGCGACGCCTCCGCCCGGCGCAAGCGACGGCGGGACCGACACCGGAACGGGCCCCGGCGATTCGTCGGCGCCGGTGGACTCCGGCGGCGGTGACTCACGAGTGATGGATTCCGGCACGATGGATTCCGGCACGATGGATTCCGGCATGGTCGACTCGGCGGCGCCGGACACGGGCACCCCCGACACGGGCACCCCCGACACGGGCACTCCCGACACCGGCGCTCCTGACACCGGCTCGCCCGACACCGGACCACCGCCGATGTGCTCTGCACTCTTCATAGGCAGGGTACCCGGCTACGAGCACTGCGGCGGAACTCCAGCCACCCAATGTACCTTGAAGTTCGACCACGGCTTCGCCGTGTTCTCCTCGTCGAACTGCGACGACATCTGCGCCGCAGGGTCGATGACCTGCTTCGAGATGTATCGCAGACCTTTCTTGGCAAGCGGGTGCGACCGTGAGAGCTCGACGGTCGGCTGCGCCACGAACGCGCACAACGCGGTCTGCATCTGCGTGCCTTGATGGCGGTGAATCGCACCAACCTCAGATGAGGTTGATGCGCGTCAGGTTCGCGCCTCCGGCGTAGCCGTAGATCATGAGGCCGACGGGCAGGTCCGACTCGAGGCGATGGGCGCCTCCGGTCACCGGACAGGTCGCCGCGATGTAGGTCGTACCGTCGATGTCGCCGACGGTCTCGTACTCGCAGAGCGCCATGAACTCGCTGCCGTTGACGTCGCGGCCGTCGATCTCGACGACGGTGCCCATGGGCATCGCCACGACGACGTAGTTCGCGGTGAATGTGTCGGGTACGTAGAAGAGGTAGTCGTCACGGTACTGCTCGAAGGGAGGGAAGAGCAGCATCGAGGCGTCCCCACCGTGGCCGCTCTTCCACGAGGGCATGAAGCCCTGGCTGACGAGGATTTGCTGGATGCTGATGGCCTCGGTCGCCCGGAGGATGAAGCTGACGTGGGCGGGGAACTCCCGCCACTCGTTGACGCCGAGGGTGAACGAGTCGTTCGGCGCCGGCAGGTTGGTGGTGACCACGGTGCCCGCCTTGTCCGCCATGACGCGGTAGATGTCCGGCTCGCGCCAACCGGGGTCGTCGGAGCGCGTGGCGCTGTGGGTGACGACGAAGTTCGTGCCCCAAGAGACGGTCGGAAAGACCTGTTCTTCGAGATGCTCGGTGCAGCACGTCGTATCGGTGAAGCCGCCTGGCGGCGGGGTGATGCCGTCGGTCCCATAGGGCGCGCTGCCGCGCTCGCCGCCGCTGAAGACTGCGACCGGCTTGTCCGACTGCACGACGGTGCCCGTCAGGTCTCCGGGGACGTCCCGGCTCGACAGGTTCAGTACCTCGTACTCACCGAGGGTGATGGTGACGACGGCGCCGGCGTCGAGAGCCTCGATACCGGCGTCCGGGTTGCCGACGATCGGCCCGCCGAGGGTGACGTTGACCGTCGTCCCGGCCTGGGTTCCGACGACCGTCACGAAGCTGTGGTCGGGGATCCCCGGCGCCGGGAAACCCGGTATTGCGATTGGGTTCGACGTGGGCCAGCCGATGACACGGTAGTGCGTGTCGATACCGCTTACCGGGATGAGCAGGGAGGCGTCGTTCGAGTACTGCTGAATGATCGGGTTGAACTGATAAGCCACGACGGGGAAGTTCGTCGTGATCTTGTAGGCGTTCGGCGAGTGGCAGGTGCCGACGCCGGAGGGGATCGCCGTGGTCGCGCAATCGACGTCCCGGGTCGGCAAATCGATGCGGGTGAGCTGGAAGGGCTCGACGCGATAAGAGCCGACGAGGGACTCGCTCGGCGCCGGGGACCCGACCGGCGCGTCGTTCTTCTCGACGAGGACCGTCACCGCGACTGGGCTCGGGTTGGCGATGGCGATGGCAAACTGTGCCGCGGCGGGGTCGTCGCTACCGCCCAAGTACTCGTTGTCGAGGTCGACGGCGAAGTACTCGCAGCCGATGTTGCTGAGGTTCTCTCGGGCGTCATCGCAGGCGTTGACACAGAGACCGGAGCGGCAAGCCTCGGCGCCGCCGCAGGCCATGACCTCGGTCGACGTGGCGCCGTCGTCCGAGCAGAGGTGCACCGAGTTGCCATCACAGAAGGTGCTGCCGGGGGAACACGAACGGCAACCGAAGCCGTCCACGCAGACCTCGTCCGTGGTGCAGGTCATGCCGGCGGACAGGAAGACGCCGCCCGAGCATTGGGTGACCTCGCGCCCCATGCAGCCGAGCTGCCCATCGACGCAGGGGCCGGTCGTGCCATCAGGACCCGCGTCGGACGCCGGGGGGCGGTCGTCGCCCCGTGAACAGGCGGCAAAGAGCGTGGCGGAGAGCAGCGCAAAACCCAAAACGCGAACGACAACCATGGAGAACCTCCGAAGACCGACAAAGTCGGAAGCAAGGACGCGAGCAAGTGTGCGGGATGTATACACCGGCCACCCGATGCACGCATGCCCCCCAGCGCCAGGCGCCGAGGTGATACCCTCCCGGCCGTGCCCATCGGACCACACCTCGGCGCCACCGAGGCCGGGCGAGACCTCGGCAGCCTGGCGCTGAGCGCGGTTCGCACGGACCAGCCGATGGCTAGCCTGCGCGCCGCCCAGTGGCGCAACGCCCTCGCCAAGGTCGGCCTCCCCGCGCCGGCCTGGGTCGTCCACGACCTCGGCCTGCTCGCGGTCCTCGACCCGACCTCGGTGCCCATCGGTTCCCGCCCCGGGGTCGCGCACCTGCGTCTGGACGAAGGCTCGACGCGAGCCCTCGGCGAGTGGCAGGCGACGTTGCGCGAGATCGGCGAGTCCGAGGTGATGGAGAAGGCCCGTGCCTGGCGCCTCCCGGACGATCTCATCGCGGTGCTGCTCCTCCGGGTCCTCG
>JAFDCW010000505.1 GCA_019312705.1 Deltaproteobacteria bacterium | reverse complement strand
GGAATGGCGTCCGCGGACCGTCCTGCCGCGATGTAGAGGTCGCAGAGGGGGAGCAGCACTTCGCGATCGTCGGGGGTGAGATGGGACGCCCGCTCGAGGTGCTCGGCAGCCTGCCCCGGGTCCCCGAGGCGTTCCTCGTAGATCGACGCGATCTCCTTGAGCAGGGCGACCTTCGCCGCATCATCCGGGGCGCTGGCCTCTTCGTCCGCCAGAATCAGAGCGAGCTCGTCCCACTGCTCCTGGGCTTCGTAGTGGGCCTTGAGCTTCGTCCCGCTCTCCCCCCGGGACGGGTCGAGGGCATAGGCCGCGCGCAGCGCACTCTCGGCCTGGGCCATGTCCTCGAGCTTCGAGGTCGCCACGTCCGCCAACCGGTATGCCGCTGCGATGGCCTCTTCACCTTCGCTGACGCCGATGATCCGCACGAGGTCCTTTGCTACAGACTCCCAATCGTCGGCCTTTTCGTGAAGCTCGAGCAGCGCCCGGAGCGCCCCCTCGTGGTGCGGGCTCTTGTCGAGGACCCGTTGGTTCGTCGCCATCGCCTGGGCGTCGTCGCCGAGTTGGTCCTCCTGCACCGCCGCAAGGCGAAGCAGGATGTCGACTTCGACGTCACTCTGGGCTGCGGCCGCAGCATCGTTGGCCCGCCGGTCGAGGAGCTCGACCAATTCATCCCATTTCGAGTCGAGGCCGAGCAGGCGCTCGAGTTCGTCCAGGGCGTCGCCGTTCTGGGAATCCATCTCGAGGATGGCGCGCAGCTGCTCCATGGCCTCCTCGCGGCGACCAAAGCGCTGCTCAGACAGGCGCGCGAGACGTACCCGCGCCGTGATCTGCTCCGCTTGGTTCTGGGCGACGTCGAGGCGCCGCTCCAACAGCTCCGCGAGGTCTTCCCAACGCTCCTCGGTCTCGTAGAGGCCCTCTAGAGCGTCAATGGCGGTGAGATCCGTCGGATCTTCGTCGAGCACCCCCCGGTACGCGTCGACGGCGTCGCTCGCGGCTTCGCGCTTACCGAGGTGCACACTCGCCAGGTCGTGACGAACCGCGAGGCGGGTCTGTGGGTCCGGCTCGGCGTCGATACGACGCGCCAAAAGCGAGGCCACCTCGTCCCATCGCTCCTCCGCCGCGACGAGAACGGTCAACTCGGCCAGCGTGGGTAGGTCCGCCGGCTCGAAGGCGAGGATGGCTTGGTAGCACTCCATTGCCTTGTGGGCGTCACCGAGGGCGGAGTCGGCCATCTGCGCCGAACGGCTGAGGCGCTCCTTCTTGAGCGTCTCGTCGAGTTCGACCGCAGCCCAGGCCATGAGCGAGGCGACGAGGTCTGCCTCGCGACCGGCAACCTCGAGGATTTCGATCAGGGCTTCGTAGCCGTCCCCGGACTCTGGGTCGGCGTCGATCGCTGCGCGCAAGCGCGCCTCGGCGGCTTCGGCATCGCCGAGGTGCTGGTGGTACCAGGTCGCGGCCCTGAGGTTCAGGTCCTTCGCGACTAGCTGTTCGACGTCGCCAGACTCGGTGACGCGCTCCACCAGGCCACGCATTGATTCCCAGCCGCCGGTCGCCCCGGCGAGGCGCTCGACGTCGTCGAGCAACGATTGATCGCGGGGGTCGAGCTCGAACGCCCGCCGCACCGCATCGAGGGCACGGTCACCGCGACCAAGCTCGGTCTCGTAGATGGATGCGGCCTCGATGAGCAGCCGCGCGCGCTCACCGTCGGAGTCGGCGAGACGAATGCGCACGTCGTAGAGGTCGGCGACCTTCTCCGTCGCACCGGTCTGGCGATAGACCGAGTCCAGGGTCTCGACGACCTCCGCGGCCAGGCCCTCGTCGTCGGCGAGACGCTCCATCGATTGCAGCGCGAGCATGTCCGTGGGCTCGGACTCGAGCACTTCTTGGTAGGCGTTGAACGCGCCACGAAGATCACCGTGGTGTGTTTCCTTCACGGTGCCGAGGCGCAGCAGGAAACCGTTTCGCTCCTCTGGATCGTTCGACAAGCCGATCCGTCGTTCGAGCACCCCGGCGAGTTCGCTGAAGGCTTCGGTCTTGGCGTAGAGCCGGTCGAGGGCCGCGAGCAGCGCGTCGTCATCACCGACCTGCTCCGAGGCCCGCGCGTATGCTTCGATCGCCCGTTGGTCGTTGCCCAAGTTTTCCTCGGCGATGCGAGCCAGCCGGGTGAAGAGCAGCGAGGCTACCGTGGGGTCGAGGACCGACGAGGCCCGCGCCGACAGCGCGTCCGCGACGCGGTCGTGGGCTCCGAGCATCACGCCCACGCGCTCGAGTTCGTCTGCGGTCTCCGGGTCCGCCGGGTCTTCCGCGAGGGCACGGGAAAGCGCGTCGAACGCGGCATCCAGATCGGACCGGCCCTGCTCGTGAACTCCAGCGATGCGCCGGAGACGGTCGCGGCGACCCATGGGATCACTCTCGGCTTCCACGAGGAGCGTGAGCAGCGACGCGAGGTCGTCCCAGCGCTCTTGGATTTCGAGACGGGGTTCGAGAATTTCGGCCGCACGCTCGCGGTAATCGGCGAGGTTGGCGATACGCAGGAGCGCGTCGAATGTCGGCGGGTAGTGACCGTCGAGGGAGAGGGCCTCCTCGTACATCGCCAGCGCCTCGTGCACGTCGTCGAGTTCTCGTTCGAGCACCTCACCTGCGCGATGGGTCAGCTCGACTCGGACCGAGTCGTCCTCGGCCATTCCGGCCCGGAGGCGGATGTTTCCAAGCAAGTCTGGCCACATCGCCTGGCGCTCGTAGAGCCGCGCGAGGCAGACGATGGCATCCATGTTCTGGGCGTCATCGTCCAGAACACGGTTGAATGCGTCGATGGCATCCTCAGGACGCGAGAGCTGCGTCTCGAGGAGCGTGCCCAGGCGCATGGCCACCTCGACGCGCAGCTCCGAGTCGGTCTCCACCGCCAGCCGGCGGGCGAGGATCTCTCCGAGCTTATCGGAGTTGCCGGCCGCCGTGTAGAGGCGGTCGAGGCCCTCGAGGGCGATTTCGTCGGTGTCGTTCTCGACGGTTGCCTTTTCGTACGCCTCGATGGCGCCGTCACGGTCTCCTATGAGTTCCTCGAGGACCGAAGCTTGGCGACGCAAGAGTTCACCGCGCTCTTCCGCATCGTAGACCCTCTCGACCCGGCGCCCGATCACGTCGACCAGGCCGAGCCAGTCCCCGACCATCATGTGCAGCTGTTCGAGCTGCGAGAGCGGCTCCACCACCTCGGAGTCGTGGACGAGGATGCGCTCGTAGGTCTCGATGGCAGAGCGGGGATCGCCGCGTCGCTTGTCGTGGGTGCCTGCGACCACGGTGAGCAGCTCCGTTACCAGGGTCGGGTCGTCCGCCGCCGCGACGGCGGCCTCGTACGCGGCGACCTGTTGGTCCCACGCCTCGAGAAGCGTCGCCAGGCGATCGAGCTCGGCGCGGGTCGCTTGGTCGTGAGGCTCGAGAACGAACGCCCGGGACCACGCGGTGAAGGCTAGGACGCCGTCGCGCCCGCGCTCTTCGTGCAAACGACCGATCTCGCCCAGCAGGCGGACCTGCTCGGAGGGGTCGTCGCCGAGTTCAACCTGCGCCTCGAAGATGGCCACCAGCTTTCGCCACTCGTCGGCGCCACGGTAGATGGGCTCGAGAAGCTGGGTGATGCGCAGCCGGTTTTCAACGGCAGTGACCATCTGCTCGAGCTTCGCCACCGTCGGCGCGAAGGACGGCGCCGCGTCCGTGATCTCTTCGAAGACGTCGAGGGCCCCGCCCCGGTCATCGAGACGGTCGACGAGTAACTCACCGAGACGGTGCTTGAGGGGCACCTCGTCCTCGGAGCCGAGGGCGATGTCGATGCGGTGCCGAACGTGTTCGACCAGGTCTTGCCAGCGCTCTCCCTGCGTGAGCAGCCGGTCGAGCTCATCGATAGCCCGGGCGTCCTCCCGGTCGAGTTCGAGGACCTCTCGGTAGAGATCGACCGCGGCATCCGCCTCGCTCTTCTCCCGTTCGGACACCTGAGCCATGACGTGCAGCAGCTCGCGACGCTCATCGTCGCTTTCCGCGACCTCCACCCGACCTCGGTGCAACGTCACCAGAGCTTCCCACTCCTCCTCGCGCCGATAAACGCCGGCGAGGGCCTCGAAGACCGGCAAATCGGCCGGGTTGAACTCGAGGGCGCTTCGATAGAACTGCGCCGCCAGGGCGAGGTCTCCAGTCTTTTCCTCGTGCAGCCGTCCGGTGATGGTCGCCAGCTTCGCTGTGACCGGTTCATCGACGCCGGTCTCCGCCAAGGCCTCGCCGTAGACCTCGGCCAAGCGGTCGTGCTTGTCGAGGTTCTTCGCGAGACGGGTGAGGGTGTCCCAGCTGGACTCGTCGAGGGGATCGGTCT
>JAFDCW010000504.1 GCA_019312705.1 Deltaproteobacteria bacterium | reverse complement strand
CTTTGGGTTCCGACGCAGCTCGCAGAGATCCGCCGCGCCGCCGGAGACATGGCCGGCGCAATCCGTTGGTACAACGAAGCGGCCGACGCCGCCGGAGACGAGCAGGGCTTCGAGATGCGCATCGAGGCTGCGACCCTCGCGGCTGCCGACGAAGACAGCCTCGACCTCGCCGCTGAGACCCTCGAGATGCTGCTAGCGCGTGATCTGCAAGATCGTCGCGTGTGGGAGCCCCTCCTCGACGTGCATTGTCGCCGCGGCGATGAAGATCGCGTGAACGACCTCGTCGGTTCGACCGTCGATGCGTTGCTCGACCCGGCGCTCCGGAACGTCGCCCGCATGCGGCGGGTTTCCTTCCTGCTCGGTCTCGAGGGGCGTGAGCCCGACGCCGCCGATGCGCTCCGGGGAGTGCTCGACGAAGAGCCCGAGCACATCGAAGCGGGTCGCCTCCTCGCGGACCTCTTCGAGAAGACTGGGTACGACGAGGACCTCGTCGACCTGCTCTCGAGGCAGCTCGACATCGCTCGAGACAACGAAGACAGGGAGCAGCTCCGTGAGCTCTCCATTCGCCTCGGCGGAATCCTCGAGAAGGTCCGCCGCGAGGACGCGATGGACGTGTATCGCCGGGCCCTCGACTGGCTCCCGGAGGACCGGGACATCGCCACGGCTCTCCTGAACCAGCTTGGTCCCGACAACGACCCCCGAGAGCGCATCGAAGTCCTCGAGCGCCTTCTGCGCACCGAGACGGGCGAAGCGGCGGCGAAGCTCTCGATGGAGCTCGCCAGCGAGTGGGAGCGCGTCGAGGAGCCTGATGGCGTCCAGCGCGCCCTCGAACTCGGCTACCAGGGCTGCCCCGAGAACGATGAGATCCGCGACCGCCTCGAGGCCTGGTATCTGGAACGTGAGCTCATCGAGCCCCTCGCCACCTTCAAGCGGCGCGAGGCAGCGCGGCTGGCCGACGCGAGCCGGTCGGTTCCACTCCTGCAGGAAGCGGCGGCGAGCTACCTCGATGTGCTCGGGGATCCGGCATCCGCCGCCGAATCCCTTGCCGAGGCCCGAGAGTGGGCCCCGGAAGACGTGGTGCTGCTCTCGGAGCTCGTCCAGGCGCGGGTCGCGGCCTCCGACTGGTCGACGGCTACCGACGAGGTCGCCGCGGCGATCGAGGCGGGCCTCGGCGGGGATGAAGCCCGGGTCACCCTGCTTCGACTCCGAGCCTCCTTGAGCCTCGCGACCGACAACCAAGAGGCGGCCATCAC
The DNA here is from genome assembly GCA_019312705.1 of Deltaproteobacteria bacterium. Next base: position 3,108 of record JAFDCW010000504.1, on the reverse strand, counting down.
GGACCTCGAGGAAGCCTATGCGATGGCCGGCGCCGAGGTCGGCGAAGACCTCGCCGATGCGCTGCGCGCTCGCCGGGAAGCCTGTGCGGCGGGCAACGATGCCGAAGGCGAACGAGCGACGACCCTGCGGCTGGTGCAGGTCTTGAACGAGACCGGCGCCAACGAGGAAGCCCGGGAAATCCTCGCTTCCCACGTTTTGCGCGATCCCTCCGACGCGGAAGCCCTCTACATGCTGCGCGATGTCGACGAGGCGGGAGAGCGTTGGCCCGAACTCGCGGATACTTGCGCCCGGCTCATCGAGATCAAAGAGGGCGATGATCAGATCGACGCCGCCCTTCGGCTGGCCCACGCCTGGAGTTCGGCCGGCGAGCCCGGTGGCGCCCGAGGCGGCCTCGAGCGGGTCGCGAATGACCAGCCCGAGAGCATGGTAATCCGTGAACGTCTTCGGGCGCTCTACGAGGAAGCCGGGGCCTTCGCCGAGTTGGGCCACCTGCTCATGGCCGATGTCGAGGGCACCGAAGACCCAGAGGAGCGCTACCAACTCCTGCGCAAGGCAGGGGACATGTTCCTCCAGGGCGGAGACGGAGACGCGGCCATCGTTCCCCTCGAGCAGGCCGTCAGTCTCAAGCCCGACGACCACGATATTGTCATCCTCCTCGTCGATGCATACATCGCCGGGGAGCGGTTTGCGGACGCGGGCCAGATGCTCGAGCAGTCCATCGCCAATCACACTCGTCGCCGCTCGCCGGAACTCGCTCAGCTTCAGTCCCGCATGGCCCGCCTCGCCGCAGCCGCCGGGGACAAGAGCCTCCAGCTGCAGTGGCTCAACGCGGCGATGGACAGCGACAAGTCCAACGGCGTAATCGCATCCGAGCTCGCCGAACTGGCAATGCACCTCGGAGACCACGACACCGCCCTCAATGCTCTCCGAGTCGTCACCCTCAACAAAACCGAGGGGCCGATGAGTCGGGCGATGGCGTTCCTGCTTCAGGCTCGCATCGCCCACGAGCGCGGAGAGGCGCGGCGCGCGTTGCTCTGGGCTCGGAAGGCCCGGAGCGAGGATCCGGAGCTCGCCGAGGCCGACGAGTTCCTGCGACAGATTGGCGAAGGGTGACTCCAGGCCCCGTGGGGGCTGGCCGCGAGTTTCTCCGCAAGCTGGTCTTCTCCTTGGTCGTTGCCGCCTGCTTGCCGGCGGCGATGGCCGGGTGTTCCTTCGTCTTCAGTGACGACAAGTACACCAGCAACGACGCATCGTTTCCCTTCGACACGGGGGCGGGCGACGCGGGAGACGCGGGAGACGCGGGAGACGCGGGAGACGCGGACGTCGACGGTTCCGTCGGCTGCCAGGTGACCCCGGAGCTCTGCACCGAGGGCACCCGCTGCGCGTCCGACGGACGCTGCGTGCCCTGCGACGCCGACGATGACGGGGCCCATGCGCCGGACCCGTCGTGCGATGCCCTAGCCGATGGCGCGCCCCGGGATTGCGACGACGACGACTCCGCCGTCTACCCGGGGGCCGCCCCGATTTGTGGCGACGGTCGCTTCAACGGCTGCTCGTCGGGGCCCGAGTCGTTCCGCACGGCCCTCTCTGTTCGGGAGATCGGCGCTCTACCGTCCAACGCCCTCGCTCCCCTTCCGTTGAATCTCGACCTCACATCCCTCGCCCTCGAGGCGACCGCCCCCGGGGGAGCTGTTCCCGCCCGAGTGCTGGTCGCGTGGACGAGCGTGGATGGCCGAGGACGCCTGTCGTCCCTCGATCCGGACGATCTCACGGAGCTGCACCCGGATGTCATCGCGACGAGCGGCGACGTATTGGCGATCGCGCTTCGTCGTGCTTCGGCGACGTCGGCGCACCTCGTTTACCTCTCCCGGGATGGCGCCGGCGACGCGGTGCTGAGCCGCGCTCTCTACGACTCGACCCGTCCCCCCACCGAAGACCTCGTCTTCGCCCACTACGCCTTTGACGACACCCCGTGTCTCAGCGCAGCCGAGGCCGCCGACCTCGACGGTGACTTGAGTCTCGACGGGGCCGGCGGAGCGGCGTGGCGAGTCGATGGGTCGGGGGAGCTGGTCTATGCCCCGGCCGCCGGGTCCGTGACCTGTACCGCCCTCGCGGGCTCCCACCGCGGCGCCGGCACCGATGGGCCCGCGGTCGGTTTCGTCAATCCCGGCGACGGCGCGCGCAGCTCATTCCGTGGCATCACTGCGCGCTTGGACCTCCTGGATGCGACGGCGCCCGGTCCGTTGATGCACGAGCGCCCGGGGTACGCGTTCTTGCGGGCGGCTGCTGCCGACCTCTATTTGACGGCTACGGTCACGGACGACGGCCGGACCCGGGTTGCGCCCCTCGCTTGCGTTGCGGGTTCCTCGTGCACCCTCGACGATGCGGCCGAGGTCACCTTCGCGGCGGCCCCCGATGCCGAGCTCACCTACGGAGCAGCTCTCGATGGACTGGTCGGTGACTTCGCCGCGCTGGTGCAGGTCGAGGAGCGCGGCGTGGCCCCCGCCCCCGATGACCGAGGGCAGGACGTCGTCCTGCGGCTTCTCGAACACCCAGGAGCCGCGGTCGGTAGCGCCGGTGCTCCGGCTCCTGGGGAGACCTTCGTGCTTTACAGCCATGCCTTTGTCGGCGCGGACCGCGATCATTCGGAGGTGCGGGAGGTCGACGTCGCGACGGTCCGGGACCCGGCCACCGGAGACCTCTCTGTCTACTGGGCTGCACTCATCGGTGACCGCCGCCTCCTGCCCGGGTCGACCGAGGACCCCAACGCCGACAACGAGGTACGCATCGGCGGCGTGCGCATGTGCGTTACGGAGTGATGGCCATGACTCGACGTCTCCGCAGCCAGCCGTTTCTCATCACCCAGGTGACCGCCCTCGTGCTCTTGGCCTCCTGCGTGTCCCTCGCCTCCTGGGCCTTCGTCGAACCAACCGCGGCCCAAGATGTTCAAGATGTTCAAGATGCTCCGGATGCGTCCGAGGCGGCGCCTCCGGCCGAGCTTCCGGACGTGCCGCCGCCCCCCCCCGCGACCCCCCCTGCCGTGCCGCCGGCCCCCTCCGCGGCCCCCCCTGCCACTGATTCTCCCTCCCGCATCGCCGGCAATGAGC
>JAFDCW010000503.1 GCA_019312705.1 Deltaproteobacteria bacterium | reverse complement strand
TTCCCGCTCCCGCTCCCGCTCCCGTTCCCGTTCCCGTCGCCGTTCCCGTTCCCGCTCCCGTTCCCGAGGCCGCTCCCGCTCCCGTTCCCTCCCCCCCCGGGCAGCGGCGGCGCCGCCGACCGCGCATCCCCGAGGGCCGCGGGGTCGCCGACCTCGACCGCGCTGCCTGCGAGGCCATCCTCCGGAGTCGAGATGTTTCGTTCGACCGGGTCGATGACGACCAGGCGCCGGGCGTCGAACAACCCATTCGCCTCGGCGGTCCCATCGCGGGCGTCACCGTGCGTCATCGCAGCGAAGGCCACGGCTCGCGGAGTCGGCGCCGGAGGATTCGCCGCCTGTCGATCCTCGACTGCCGCGTCGCCGTCGCCGTCCTGGCCTGGTCGCCAACCCTTCGGGGCGCTGGAGTCCGAAGCCTCGAGCACTATTCGATCTATCGCCCCGGTGCCACGGTCTCGGGCAGCGGCAGACCGAGTGGCCACGCATCGGGGCTCGCCCTCGACCTCGGGGAGCTCGTCCTGGATGACGACCGCCGCATCGTCGTCGAGGAAGCCTGGACGGATCGGCGCCGCGGCGTTGCGCCGTGCCCGGCCCGCGACGGCGACGATGAAGACCAGCGCTTGCTCCGGGACCTCGTGTGCGCAGCGACCGACGCCGACTTGTTTCAAGTCGTGCTCACCCCGCACCACGACGAGGCCCACGAGAATCACGTGCATCTCGAGCTACGGCCAGGTGTGACGTGGTCCTTGGTGGAGTAGGAGAGGCGAGACCGCACTGTCCCAACCTCCTCGGCGGCGGTGCAACCGACACCCACGTAAAAAGGCCCGCGCATCGCGCGGGCCTTCGGGGCAGAGAGTACAGCCTCGGCGGTAGCCGTCAGCTCGCGTCGCGGCGACGCACGACGATGGTGTTCATGCGCTCTTCGTCTTCGAAGGTCTGGCGGTAGGCGTCGGCGGCCCGCTGCGAAGGGAAGGGGCCGATGCGCACGCGGTAGTAGCGGCCGCGGTCGGGGATGTCGGCGGCCATGACGAAGGCGTGGTGGCCCCGGGCACGCAGGCTCTGGGCGAAGACGTCGGCGTCGGTCGGGTGCTGGTAGCTGATGACCTGGATGGTGTAGCGGCCGTCCTGGCCGGTGGCGGCGGGGGTGGTCGGCGCGGCCGGCGGGAAGGCGGCGGCGACGAGGGGGTCGTGGTTCCGGGCCCGGGCGAGGACCGCAGGTGTATTGCCGATGGCGGACGCTGCCGGAAGAGCCTCGGGCAGGCTGTCGTCTTGGGGGACGAGGGTGATCGGCGCGGCGGCGGGGGAGGGCACCGGGGCGTCGCCGACGCTGCCCGAGGCGATGTCTCCGAGGGCGACCCCGCCGGGGATGGGCTCGGGGTGCTCCAGTTCGGCGGCGGCGGCGGCGAGGGCGGCCTCGACCTCCGGGCGCGCGTCGTAGTCGGCGAGGGCCTCGGGGAAGGCGAGGGCCCGACGGTCGATCTCGGGAATCTCACTCTCGTCTGGGATCTCGTCATCGACGTCGAAGCCCGCGGCCCGATCCAGGGCGGAGAGCGGGTCCTCCTGGGCCTAGGCCTCGGCGTCGCTGGCTCCCCCCAAAAGGATACCCATCGCGAAGATCAGCCCGACGGTGGCCAGGGCGGCCGTCAGCAGGGTGCCCAGACGCCGCCCGGGCGCGTCGTCCCTCTCCTCGAGCCTCTCGAGATCTCTCATCGCCGAATCCATAGTCCCTCCTACAATCGCCTACCTGTATTCGGATGTAGGACAACCTCCTGTAGAGGGTCAAAGAACTGGTGACGATGGTGGCTACGGGGCGGGCACGCGGATCTCGAAAGGAGGCCCTCGCTCGGCCCCGGACTCCTGGAAAATACTGATGTAATGGCCCGGATCGGCTGGGATCTGCACTGTGAAAGATCCGTCGACCTCGGAGCGCTTGATGATGCCTTCTTCGAGGTCGAGGTTGATCACGTAGACCCACGCTTCGGGCAGCACTTCGCCGGTGATGGTCACCAGGCCGTCGGCGTCCGGCGCGGAGGCCGTCAGGAAGGCCGGCGGAGGCAGCGGGAGGGTCGGAGTTGCGCAGCCCGTCCCGAGGCCCGAGAGGGCCCCCAGGGCGATGAGCAGGACGATCGCTGCGCTGGGGCGAATCATGGCGAGAAGGCTAGCACGCAAGGAGGGTGCCGGACGTTGTCGCCCCAAAAGCCCCGTATTTCCAAGGGGTCACTTCGAATCGACTGACAACCTTGTTGTCAGTGGTGAAAACAAAGTTGCCGGTATCGAAATGCTCTTACGGGTACGCGTGTGCGCGCGCGCGTCCCTGTGATATGGAGCCGCTTCATGGCCGAGTCCCAAACGCTCCCAGTTACCATCGAAGACGAGATGCGGCGTTCGTATCTCGACTACGCGATGTCCGTCATCATCGGGCGCGCGATCCCGGACGCCCGCGACGGCCTCAAGCCGGTGCATCGCCGCATCCTGTACTCGATGCACGAGCAGAGCGTGCGCTGGAATTCGAGCTACAAAAAGAGCGCTCGCATCGTCGGCGACGTCCTCGGCAAGTACCACCCCCACGGTGACCAGGCGGTCTACGACGCCCTCGTGCGCATGGCCCAGGACTTCGCTCTTCGGTATCCGTTGGTCGACGGCCAGGGCAACTTCGGGTCCGTCGACGGAGACTCCGCCGCGGCCATGCGTTACACGGAGGTCCGCATGGAGCGGCTCACCTCCGAGCTGCTCGCCGACATCGAAAAAGAGACCGTCGACTTCGGGCCGAACTTCGACGACTCGGAGCAGGAGCCCCTGGTCCTCCCGAGCCGCTTCCCGAACCTCCTGGTCAATGGCTCCGGCGGCATCGCCGTCGGCATGGCGACGAACATCCCGCCCCACAACCTTCGCGAGGTCGTCGACGCGACGCTGCGCCTGATCGAAGACCCGTCGCTCACCATCGACCAATTGATGGTCGACGACGACCAGGGGCGCCTCGGCGTGCGTGGTCCCGACTTCCCGACCGCGGCGTTCATCCACGGCACGAGCGGCATCCACCAGGCGCTGCACACGGGCCGCGGGCGTTGCGTCATGCGCGCCCGGGCGGTCATCGAAGACATGCCGGGCAAGAAGGACCGTGAGCACATCGTGTTCAACGAGATCCCTTACCAGGTCAACAAGGCCGAGACGCTCAAGAAGATTGCGGCCCTGGTTCGCGAGAAGAAGCTCGAGGGCATCAGCGACCTGCGCGACGAGTCGGACCGCACGGGCATGCGCATCGTCGTCGAGCTCAAGCGCGACGCTCATGGCGAGATCGTGCTCAACAAGCTCTATCAGATGACGGCGCTCCAGAGCACCTTCGGCATCAACATGCTGGCCATCGTCAATGGCCAGCCGAAGCTCCTGAACCTCAAGGACACCCTCGAGCACTTCATCGTCCATCGACGCGAGGTCGTGACCCGGCGCACCCGCTTCGACCTTCGTCAGGCCGTCGCCCAGCAGGAGCTCATCGAGGGCCTCGGCATGGCGATCACCGAGGTCGACCTCGTCGTCTCGACCATCCGCTCGTCCAAGGACCCCGATGAAGCCCGGGGACGTTTGATGGCGTTGAAGCTCAAGGGCCTCGAAGAGTTCGTCCGCCGAGCCGGGCGCCCCGAGTCGGAGATCACCACCGCCCAGGAGCGCGGTGATTATTTCCTCAGCGAGCGCCAGGCCAAGGCCATTCTCGACATGCGCCTCGCCCGCCTCACCGGCCTCGAGCGTGAGAAGTTGGCGACCGAGTACGGCGCAATCTGCGAGCTCATCGCCGAGCTGCGCCATATCCTCGGCTCCGAGGAGCGGCTGCTCGACGTCATCACCGAAGAGCTCGTCGAGATCCGCGAGCGCTACGGCGATGACCGGCGCACGGAGATCATTCAGGCCGAGGGGGACATCTCCATCGAGGACCTGATCGCCGACGAGGACGTCGTCGTCACGGTCAGCCACGCCGGATACATCAAGCGGGTGCAGCTCGCCGAGTACCGGGCCCAGAGCCGCGGCGGCAAGGGCAAGCGTGCGATGGATACGCGCGACGAAGACTTCATCAGCTCGGTCTTCGTGGCGAATACCCACGCCGACGTGCTCTTCCTGAGCGACAAGGGCACGGTGTACCTCAAGAAGGTCTACCACATCCCCGTCGGCTCCCGGACGGCGCGGGGCCGCGCCATCGTGAACTTCGTTGGCATGGACGCGTCCGACCGGGTCGCGGCGATCGTGCCGGTCAAGGAGTTCGCCGAGGACGGCTATTTGCTAACCGTGACGAAAAAGGGCCGGGTGAAGCGCACGGCCCTCGCGGCCTACGCCAAGGTTCGTCAGACCGGGATCATCGGCGTTGCCCTCAACGAC